>PMAA01000187.1 GCA_003152355.1 Acidobacteriota bacterium
TTTCCGTGAAGAAGTGAAATCCTGCAGGAGTTCGACCTCGTAGTCGAAGTGAATCAGAAACGCTTGATCTTTCTTGTCTTCGCGCAGAGTGTGCTCGATGAAACTCGAGCTTGCGGTTCGCTCCTGACCGAGGACGCGCCTCTGGCTGAGGCTCGTATCCACAAGCAACCCAACGGTCAAAGGCAAATCGTTTTCGCGCGCAAAGTAAGTGATCGTCTGCGCACGGCCATCTTCTTGAAGCGCGAAATCATCTTTCGTCAAGTTCGCGACGATCTGGCTTTTTTTGTCGCGCACCGTAGCAAACACCGTCACCATGTTCGCTTCAACGGCTATCTTTGGTTCTTGTTGCGGCTGTGCCGAAGGTTGTGGCGAAGTTTGCGGCTGAGATTGCTTCTGGGATTGCTGTAGAGTCTGTTGCTGCCCGCGCAGCGGCGCTCCCGGCACGATCAGCAGCGCCGCAAGCATTGCGGAAATTGCACGCGCAAGCTCCGGCACGCGCCTCAAAGCACGCTTCTCAATAACGTGATTCATGCCCAGACAGACTAATCCCCAATAGGCATTCCGTTTCGCCAAGCCAAGAGTTCCAATTTCAATCCCGCTGGCGGATCTTGCTATTTATGGCGGCGGGCTTCAGCCCGGCATCTTGTTTTTACTCGTGCAATTGCGCTCGGCCTATTCGTAGCGCAGCGCAACCATCGGATCAACGCGCATCGCGCGCCGCCCGGGGATGTAACACGCGGCGAACGCCGTCCCGAGAAGCAAAATCGTCACAGCGATAAACGTCAGCGGATCGGTAGGTTTCACTTCGAAGAGCAAGCTCCCAATCCATCGCGAAAGCGCAAGCGCTCCAACTAATCCAATCGCCGCGCCGGCGAGCACAAGCGTCAAACCCTGCCGCACGATCAACCGGCTGACATCCCCCGGCTGCGCCCCAAGCGCCATCCGAATTCCAATTTCCTGCGTACGGCGAGACACTCCGTAGCTCACAACGCCGTAAATTCCCACCGCGGCCAACAGCAGCGCAAGCGCCGCAAACGCGCCGAGTAGCAGCGTGGTGAAACGCTGCTGCGCGAGCGAATCTGAAAGAAGCTGATCCATCGACGCCGCGCGCGAAACAGCCAGCCCCGAATCGAACTCGTGAATTTTCTCGCGCACCGCAGCGACAAGCGATGACGGATCTCGATCGGCGCGAATCACCAGCGATTCCGTCCACCCTCCGGCGCCATAGACATCGAATGTCGCTCCATCGTTGAGTCCGTATTGGTGCACGTCGCCAACCACACCCACCACCGGGGACCAGCACGGCTGGTCATCCATCGAGCAGAGATTGAGTCGATGGCCAATGGCATCGCCGCTCGGCCAAAATCGTCGCGCCATGCTCTCGCTGATCACCACGTTGGGATTCTTCCAATCCGATTCGTTTAAAAGGTGGCCTTGAATCAGCGGAATCCCCATCGTCGCGAAATATCCGGGGTCGCTCGTGCGAATTTGCGCCGTCGGCCGTGGCGCTTTCTCCGTGTCTGGCTGTCCTTCGATCACAAAACGCGTCGTAGCTCGCTGCGATTCAGAAATCGGCAAGATATCGATTCCTCCTACGCTCTTCACGCCGGGCAGCCCCGCAATCCGTTCGCTCAATTGTTGAAAGCGCCGCGAATCCTTTACTGCCAAGTCCTGCATTTGCGCGGGTGTCATCTTATTGATCACTTCGATTGGAAGGGCACGCTCGGAAACACGCATCGTCAAAATATTGTCCGGGCGAAATCCCGGATCAACTCTCAGCAAATTGCCGAATCCGCGAAGAAATAATCCTGCTCCCGCCAGCAAAATAAGCGAAAGCGCGACCTCCGCAACAACAAATGCATTTCGAAGCTTGCCCGTCACAGCGCCGCCCGTTCCCGTTCCGCTTCCCTTAAGTAGGGTATTGAGATCGGCCCGCGCGCTTTGAAACGCAGGAAGCACGCCGCAAAGAATTCCAGTCAGCACGGATACGCCGAGCGTGAAACCGAGCACCCAACCGTTGAGCTCAGCCGGTCCAGAGCCCGCAAGTTCCGCCGGAGCGAACGCCCTGAGCCCGTCAAGGCTCGTTTCCGCGATCAGAATTCCCAGCCCGCCGCCAGCCAGCGCCAGCAGCATCGTTTCCGTCAGCAATTGCGACATCAGCCGCGCGCGACTCGCGCCCAGGGCGATGCGCAGCGCAATTTGCCTCTGGCGATCTGCATTCCGCGCGAAAAGTAGATTCACAAGATTCGCGCACGCGATCAGCAACACGAGTCCTACGGCGCCAGACAGAACAAGCAGCGCGGCCCGCAGTTTCACCGCGGCAGGATCTTTCAGTTGGCGCACCTCGACGCCCCAATTTGCGTTGGTCTCGGGATACGCAAGCGCCTCCTGCCGCGCAATCGTCGCCATTTCAGCCTGCGCCTGCGCAATCGTTGCGTTCGGCGCAAGGCGCGCAACCACGCCAAACGGATGATGCACGCGCGTCTTCAGTTCGTTCGGGTCCATCAGGCCTGTCGGAAACCAAATATCAGCCCACGGCGCGAGCCGAAAATTTCCCGGCAACACACCCGCGAGCGTGTATTCCTTGCCATCAAGAGTGATTGTTCGGCCGACAATCGAGGGATCCCCGCCAAAGTGCGTCTGCCACAATGAACGGCTGATCAGAACGATATTCGGCGCGCCGGGCCGATCTTCACTCGAAAAAATAGCTCGTCCCAGAACCGGTTTCACACCGAGCGTCGTAAATAATTCCGCGGTCGCGTAGGTCGCCTTGACGCGTTCCGACTCGCCATTACCAGTGAGATTCAAATCCGTCGGCACGAACTGGTATGCAGCCATATCCGTCACCGACTTCGCCTCGTGCCGCCATTCCTCAAAATCCGCGGGCGACAATCCAAGTTGCGGCCACTGCGGATAATAGTTATTCCAAATTTCAACAAGCCGTCCCGGCTCGCGATACGGCAACGTACGCAGCAGCACATTCTGTACAACACTAAAAATAGTTGTGTTCGCGCCGATGCCGAGCGCCAAAGTCACGATGGCGACAACCGAGAAAACTGGAGTGCGCCGCAACGTTCGCGCCGCGTAACGAACATCCTGAATTACCGATTCGAACATGGAATCACTATCCTCACGATGCACAGTCGCTTGAATGCGTGCCGAGCGCGCACTGAGTGCTCCTTCGTTAGAGACGCCACGGCGATAGCATCGGTAAGCAAACCCAACTCAAATGATGCTCATCGCGACTTATAACGATGCCGACTCCGAAAAATCTACTCGCACCGGTAAAAAATAGTGGAAAAGCACGAGTACCATAAAGCCTGTATTTATCCCCTACCTCATTCAAAATAAGCGTTTTAGCAACTTATCCGTTTGGCACGTCTCCTGCCTAATAGCAATCGGCTCGCGTGACGCTAGTTGAAAGTTGAACTGCTCCTCAGAGTGATACGCCGCTAGCAACAGAGCCCGGCCCCTAATTCAAATTCAAACCGAAAATAAAAGGAGAAGTGTCTTGAATACCAGCTCGAAGTGTGTCGAAGCGCTAGTGATTTTGGCGCTTCTCGTTTTTTGCGTCGCGCCATCAGCCAACGCCCAATCTTGGGCGTCCACTTCCACCAAAA
>PMAA01000111.1 GCA_003152355.1 Acidobacteriota bacterium
GATTACGCGAACGGAATCGATCCCGTAAAGATCGCCGCCGATGTGAACCGGGCTCGCGAGCTGAATCCCGGACTATCGGAATTGATGCATCTCTTCGGCGTCGGCGATCACGGCGGAGGGCCCACGCGCGCGATGCTTGACGAAGGAATACACTGGACCGATCCGAAGATGGTCTATCCGCCGACGAGTTTCGGCGCGTCGCAGGGCTTTTTTTCCGACGTCGAATCGAAACTCGACACCGAACATGCGCCAGTCTGGAATTATAAATCGATGGCTGCGACCGGAAACGCCAGCTTGCCCGCGCCGCCCGAAGGGAAAATCAGTCTCCCGATCTGGAACGACGAGCTGTATTTCGAATATCACCGCGGCGTGTTCACGACGCAGGCCAATCACAAGCGCAATATGCGTGACAGCGAAGAGCAGCTCCTCAACGCAGAAAAATACTCGTCAGTCGCCTGGCTCTCCGGAAATCCTTATCCTGCGGCGCAACTGACGGAAGCCTGGAAGAAAGTCCTCTTCAATCAATTTCACGATCTCGCGGCCGGTTCCGGTATCAGTGTGATTTACAAGGACGCGCAGCGCGATTACGACGTAGTTCGCTGGACGGCGCACGATGCCACGAAGAACGCGCTTCACGCCATCGCGGCGCAGGTGAATACACGGACCATTCCCGGCGTTCCGGTTCTCGTGATGAATCCACTGGCATGGACAAGAACAGACCTCGTGCAGTTCGATGTGCAAATGCCCGAATCGCCGAAGACATCGGCGAAAGGTATCTCAGTTCTGGATACACAAGGCAAATCCTTGCCAGTTCAAATTCTCTCCGCCGAAACTGCGACCAACACATTTCATCTTCTCGTGGAAGTGCGAGATGTACCGTCGCTCGGTTACGAGGTCATGCACGTAACGCCAGCGCACGGCGCGCCGGAGAGCGATCTGAAATCAAACGGGCTGACACTCGAAAACTCCTCACTTCGCGTCACAGTTGATTCACAAACCGGCTGCATCACGAGTCTCTACGACAAGAAATCCTCGTTCGAATCCATCGCGCCGGGAGGATGCGGCAACGAACTCATCGCGTTCAAAGACACGCCAAAAGACTATGACGCCTGGAACATTGACGCGAACTTCGAGCAGCATTTCGACAAACTGGACAAAGTCGATTCGGTTCAGCTGATCGAAAGCGGTCCCCTGCGCGCGACAATCCGTGTCAACCGAACCTGGCAAAGCTCAAACTTTGTTCAGGAAATATCTTTGTATGCTGGTCTCGATCGCGTGGACATCGCCAACCACATCGATTGGCACGAAACGCACGTCTTGCTAAAAGCCGCGTTTCCGCTAGCGGCCTCGAGCGAATCCGCGACGTTCGAAATTCCCTACGGCTCCATCGAGCGTCCCACAACGCGCAACAACAGTTGGGAAGCAGCCAAGTTTGAAGTCCCTGCGTTGCGCTGGGCCGATCTCGGCGACGCGCAACGCGGATTCAGCCTGATCAATAATTCCAAGTACGGTTACGACGCCAAGGGAAATGTTCTGCGGCTTTCGCTGCTCCGTTCGCCCACCTGGCCCGATCCCGATGCGGACCATGGCCATCATGACTTCAGCTACTCGCTCTATCCTCACGCCGGCACGTGGAAGCAGGCGCTGACAGTTCACCGCGGCTACGAATTTAATTACAGGCTCGAAGCCGAACAACTCGAAGCCCATCAGGGAATATTGCCGCCACGGCAGTCATTCGTCTCGGCGTCGCCTGAGAACGTCGTCCTGACCGCCATGAAAAAAGCAGACGACGGCAATGGTTTGATCCTGCGTTTCTATGAGTGGGCCGGAAGAAACACCGACGTGCAAATTACACTTCCCGCAGGCGCGACTGGCGCGGCCATGGTGAACCTCATGGAGCACTCAGACGGATCTCCGCTCACAATCACGGGCGGGGATCGAATCTCGATGCCGATACACCCCTTTGAGATTTTGACGCTCCGTGTGGACTATTTGCCACATGCGCCGTAAATCTCGCTGTAGCAGCGACATAGTGTCAAGCTATAGACCGAACGGATGCACGTTATGTACCGCCTGCCGGGTCGGAGGCCGAAACATCTTCGAATAATTGTAACTCCCGCCCTGCTTTGTTAAGATTCGCGAGTCTCCCCCGCAGTAGGAGCTTACGAATCATGAGTTTCGGGCTCATAGACGTGGCGTTGCTGCGCGTGTCGCCCCGTTCCCAGTTAGCTCGCATCGGGGATCCCGGGCCGGCCGGCCGCAGCGCATATGCGCGAAGCTCGCGCCGCAATCCTCTTGTTCTTGCCTGCATCGTGTTCGCGATGTGCGTTTGCTTTCTGCCTCTTTCCTCCGCTAGCGCGCAAAGTTTCGGAAGCGGAAAGAAGAAGGTAACGATGCAACGCCGGCTGCCCGCGGCCGTGCAATTCACCGCATCGTCTTTCGCTGTCCGGGTAACTTCGCGTGACGCCGCTCATAACAATGTGGCGCAAACCTTGGCTGACCTGCTCCCCACGGAGTTGCAGAGGGAAGACAAGCAGCTCCACGTCGACAACAACGCTCCTGAGCTTCAAATCAGCTGTACGATCACCGGGTTCGAGACTCCTCCGCCTGTGCCTTTCGCCCGCAACGAAGTGACGATGCAGAAAAACGCGCCGCCGAAGAAGTATTACAAGGTCAACGGAACACTGACGGTCGCCTATCAGGCGCGCGACAAAAACCGCGTGATTGATTCCGACAATATCACCGCCAAGTATTCCCAGGATTTTGAAGAAGGCACGAACGCAGCCGCAAACGAATCAATCGGCTCAAAAGTGGTCGACCCGTTCAAGCGATTGGCCGGCAAGAAAACCGAAGAGACCGCGACAGCGCCGACGCCCGATGAGCTCAAGAGCATCCTAATCACTCGCGTTGTCTCGCAAGTTGCCGCGCGCCTGGTCAACACGAACGAAGTGATTGAAGTGACGCTCGCACACGGGAAGCAACTGGATGCGCCCGTCAAACTTGCTGAGACCGGGCTTTGGAGCCGCTATCTCGAAAGCCTTGAGACCATGCAGCCGTTCCCGGACCCGACTCTCGATGCGTATCGTCTCTACGACATCGGTGTGGGCTACGAAGCCGAAGCCTACAAGTCCGAGGACCACGCGGCGGCGAAAAAGCTTCTCGACGAGGCTGCCATCAACTACGGTAAGGCGCTCGACGCAAAGCCGGCCGAAAAATATTTTATGGAGCCGCAAACCCGTATCGAAACCGCGATCGAACATTATCGCGCGTTGGAAGCGAGCATGGCCGCGGCCTCCGCGCCTCCACCCGCTGCTTCTGCTCCAGCTCAACCTGCGCCCCCGGCCAAAACTGGAACGGGAACGCGGTCGGCTACTCCTCATTCCGGCTCAACAGCCTCGTCAACGAAGTCTGCGATCACGACCAAGACATCGAATTCCGGCAGCGCATCCTCGAAGACTCCCGCTGCTCCTGCTCTCACGAATGCACAAGTCGTCAAGATGGCGAAATCCGGAGTTGACGAGGACACCATCATCGGCGCGATCCACGATGCCGCTTCCGTGCAATTCGATCTCACGCCGGACGCCCTGATTCAACTCGCGCAAAATGGCGTCAAAGGCAAGGTCGTGAGCGCAATGCGCGAGCGCGACAAGCGCTCATCGCATCACGCGTCGCCGCCAGCTTCCAACTGAGAGCGGATAGAAGCAGCTGATTCACGAATGCAATTCATGAACACTTCTTTTTCACCCTCATTCGCGCCGCAGAAAATCGTGGCCCTCACGGGCAAACTTTTCGCGGGCGTGGTGCTGCTCTTCGCATTTCTTCCGATCAATACTTCCGCTCAAGGCGAAAAATGCGGCGCGGCGAAAGACTTGGTCGTGCAAGGTCTCGAGCACATCAAGACCGGCACAGAATCCGAAGTTGCAGACGGGCTTCAGCTCTTGAAACACGCAAACGAAGTCTGTCCCACCTATGGGGACGCCTGGTATTACCGCTCGCTCTTCGAGGCAAAACTTGGCCGCGCCCCGAACGCCAACTATGCAATGGGCAAAGCCAAACTTTTCGGCTCCGACGCGATGAATGAAAACGCGAATCCTTTCATCCTCGCCGCGCCCGCCCAGCCGGGAAGAACGGAACTTTCTCCCGTGCGAGAAAAATGGGCTCTCTCCATCGGGATTTCGCGCTTCAACGAACGCGGACTCGACCTCGCGTACACCAGCAAAGACGCAAAAGATTTCGCAGCGCTTTTGCAGGATCCGACAGTTGGGCGATTCAAGCCTTCAAATGTCCACGTGCTCTCAGAGAGAGTAACCACTCGCCAGCTCAAGGAAGAGATGAATTGGCTCGCGCGTATGGCCCAGGAAGATGATCTCGTCGTGATTTTCCTCGCGAGTCACGGCACGGCGCGATCCATGGACAACGCGGATGTGAATTACGTGGTCACCTCGGACACTGAATTACAACCGCAGGACAGTCTGTTCGCCACGTCTATGGCGATGGTGGATTTGTCGGACATCGTACGGAGCCGCATTAAGGCGCGCCGAACCGTCATTCTTCTCGATACATGTCACAGTGGCGCCGCAACAGTCTCAGCCAAGGACCGAGCCCTCGGACTTGCCGATGCCGCGCCTTCACGGGGCGCTCTCGAACGAATCAGCCAGGGTGTCGGTCGCGCGATCGTAGCCTCAAGCTCAGAGGATCAAGTCTCGTACGAAGGCGCGCCGTACCAGAACGGCTATTTCACGCACTTCCTTCTCGATGCGCTGCGCCAAAACGGCGGAATGAACAACATCGAGCAGGTATTCGCCTATGTTAGAGAGCAAGTCTCAAAAGCGGTCGCGGCGAGAAATGCAGGAAATCGCGGCGTGAGCGCTGAAGGCCCGGGCTCTGTGTCGCCGCCCGGACAAACGCCCGTCCTCGATACGAGCGAACTCGGCAACGGCATCGTCCTCGGCGTGGCTCCTGCGGGCGCACGCGTGCTCCCGAAGTCGGCCGGCTCACAATACGCCGCGCAATAGACCCTCAATTTCCATCCTGCTACTCGGCTTTGGGAGCAGTCCCTGTCGATTCGCTGGCATCAGTTATCGCACTCGTTCGCGGCAAGGCTTTATTTTTGCGAGCGCGCTTGCCGAGAGATTTCCACCAGCGCTCGACGGCCGCTTCCACGTTTGGCCGAATGCCGAGGCGGCCAAGTTTGAAATTCGCGTCGCGCAACGTGCGCGCATTCTTGCCGCCATCAACGAGGCGCTCGTTCCACCGTCCTTCCTCGCTCTTCCAGATTCCGAAGAAGCCGCCGGGATGAGCGTAGCCGTGATTCTGATGCACCGCTAAAACGCGCGGCGACGAATCAACCACAGGCGCGCCTAGAGCGATCGCTTGCCAAACCAGCCAGTTGTCCCACCAGACGCGTCCGAGCAGCAGAGGCGGCATCTCGTGATACATTCCGCGCGCGAAGACGAAGTAGTCTATCCAACTTACCGAGCGACGTTTGCCTCGGGCCGCCACATCGCGGCGCAGCTGCGCGGCCCAATTCTCGGCGCGAAAATCCAATGAAGCGCTGATATCGATGTCCCACCGCCGCCCGGCCATGAGAAAGGTGGGACGCCAGGCCGCAACGGCCGCGGCAGCCGCCGCAAAATCGTCGAAAAGAATAATGTCGGCGTTGACGTAGCAGAGGGACGGATGACTCGCGAGGCTCTGCGCTTTTTCGAAGAGATCGCTGAGATACGGCGTACCTTTGTCATTGCGCTTCACGTCCGGAACGTGACGCACGACGAATTCTCTCGCGATCTCCGCCGTCCCCGTTTCGTCGCCAAAGAGAATGATCTCAGGGCGCGGCGAGATTCGCGTCCAGCTCGTCACGGCATTGCGCTGGATGATGCCGATATGCCCTTCGAACGGTTTGGGCATCGCGAAAAGCGTGAGCAATTGTTTCTCCGGAAAATGATTGTTTGCTTCTGAAACGCGCCGTTCTGAAGGCCTGCGGCCTGGAGCCTGTTAGTTTGCGGCCACCGTGCGCTCCGGCGACGAGCCAAGACCGATGTAACGGACTCCCGCAGTTTTATCGTTGAGTTTCAGCACGCGCCAACAGTCCACAACAGTCTTTTCTGCGCCTGCGCCGCCCCACTTTTCGGCCGGGATATCGATGAATTCCTTCCACGGCGTCGCCACCACGATTAATTGAGACAGACGAATACATTCTTTAGCCGAAGCAGTGAACTGCACGCTCTCTCCGAGGGCTAGCCGCGCATTCTCCATTCCCGCTGGATCAAACGCGTTCACACGGATTCCACGCGAGATCAACTCTTGCGCTAGAAGAAATCCGACGGCTTCTTCAACCACGTCTGTATGCGGTTTGTAGGTCAAACCGAGAATTCCCACGTGGCCGCCGCTCGCCGTACATTGTTCAACGAACGACGCCAGCCATTGAACCTGGGCGCGATTGAACTGATCCGTTGCTTGAGCGAGATCCGCGGGCGCGCCGACTTCGCGCGCGAGCGCTGCCAGCGCGTGATTGTCGCGCGGGAAACAAGGCCCGCCGTAGCCCACCGCTCCTTTTAAATATTTTCCGCCGATGCGAGTGTCGAGTCCGAGCGTAGCCGTTACGATGTCAACATTTCCGCCGGGGACCTTCTCGCAGATTCTGGCGAGCATATTCGCGAAGCTGATCTTTGTCGTGACATACGTATTCACAGCCAGTTTGGTGATTTCCGCATTCGCAAAATTCATGCGAGCGACGCCCGGTTTCGAATCGCATACGTGGTGATAAAGATCCTGCAAAATCCCGCCCGAGCGTGCATCTGATTCACCGATCAGCACAAAGTCCGGATTCAAAAAATCGTGAATCACGCTGCCGAGTGCGATGAATTCCGGCGAATAGCACAGCCCGAAGTCGCGTCCGCACTTCTTTCCACTCAACTCTTCGAGTTTCGATTGCACTGGGCCGGCCGTCATTCCCGGCAGCACGGTGCTTGTGAGCACGGCTATATGAAAGTCGCTTTTTGTTTTTAGCGCTCGCCCAATTGCCTCGCACACCGGCAGAACGTGGCGCAGCGAAAATCCTCCCGAGGGCTCGCTCGGCGTGCCCACCACAATAAAGGTGATCTCCGAAGCGGTAACCGCGTCTTCAATGCTCCCGGTAGCGCTGAGGCGCTCACGATTTTCGCGTAGCAGCGCTTCGAGGCCGGTTTCCGCGACAGGCGCGCGACCCGCCTGTAGCGCTTCGACTTTTTGCGGATCCGCGTCAACGCCGATAACCCGCATGCCCTTCGAGGCGAGGCACACCGCCAGCGGCGCACCCAATCTTCCCAAGCCGATGACAGTCGCCGTCTTCACCATTGCCAAATGTTTTGTCCGCGCCGTTCGATCAATTTGGAAATCGCCACCGCTGCGATGCTAAACATGCTCAATGAATGAAACGATTACAGCCTAACGTCTTAATACCCGCCCCGCGCGGCCTCCCTTTGTATAATGCCGCGTGATGCGCTTCAAGCGAACTCCGCATCACAACTCAAGGGCGGCCCGCGCAGGTCCAGCCGAGTCGGGCCATGCGCACGACTGGAGCCTAGGCGCACGGCCTGAGAAGTCTCGGAAATGTCTATGTTGAAGAATTATCGCGTTCTTCTAGACTGGTTCCTCCGCCCGGAACCAGCGAATCGCCCGCAGCATCTCGACCCGCGATGGTTCTTTTTGCGCTGCCTCGGCCTGATCTATTTCTCGGCATTCTATTCGCTCATATTTCAGATCAAAGGTCTCATCGGCCCGGATGGTTTGCTTCCCGCGCGCGAATACCTCCAGGCTGTGGCGCACTATTTCAACGGGCCGCAGCGCTTTTGGTTTGTTCCTTCGGTGTTGTGGTTCCGGAGCGGCGATCGCGCACTTGAGACTCTTTGTTGGATCGGACTAGTCGCTTCGGTGCTGCTGATAGCGAACTTCTGGCCGCGAGGCATGCTCGCAATTTGCTTTGTAGCGTACGTCTCCTTCGTAAGCGCCGCACGCGATTTTTCCGGCTATCAATCTGACGGCATGTTGCTCGAAGCAGGATTAATCAGCATGTTCTTCGCGCCGCCGGGATTTTGGCCGGGCCTTGGACGTTCTCACGCGCCATCGCGTGCAAGCCTATTCCTGTTGCGATGGGAGTGGTTCCGAATTTATTTCGAATCAGGCGTCGCCAAAATCGCGAGCGGCGATCAATCGTGGCGGCATCTGACCGCCATGGACGACTACTATCAAAACGGTCCGCTACCGACTTGGATTGGTTGGTACGTTCAAGAACTATTCCCGCACTGGTTTCACGCCGGCGCATCATTCTTGACGCTAGCTATTGAATTGTTGCTGGTGTGGATGTTGTTTCTCCCAAGCCGTTTTCGCATCATCTGCTTCTTCATCGTCACGCCATTCGAAATCAGCATAATTCTCACCGCAAATTACACGTTCCTGAATTATCTCGTGCTATTACTCGGCTTCTTGCTACTCGACGATAAATTCGTCCAAGGGATTCTTCCAGCCCGCTGGAGAGGATTGCTCGCAATCCAGGAGCAAGAAATAGTCGCTAATCCCGAATCCGCGGCGATTAGCTGGATTGAGAGAACCCGTGGCGCCTTCGCGACCGTCCGCCTGGCGCTCGCAGCTCTTCTGCTCGCATGGGTCTTCTACGCCTCGAGCGCGCAGCTTCTTGGAATGCTCGCTCCCTGGCTTCCTCTACCAGACAGGCCCGTGGCGCTGCTCGAGCCATTCCGAGTCGCCGATCGCTACGGCCTGTTCGCCGTCATGACGCATGAACGATACGAAATCGAATTTCAGGGCACGCGGGACGGCAAAAACTGGATCGCATATCCCTTCCGATATAAGCCTCAGAATGTGTCCAAGGCGCCGGGAATCTATGCGCCGTTTCAGCCGCGCTTCGATTGGAACCTCTGGTTCGCCTCGCTCGCCCCCTGGAGGAGCTATCCATTCGTTGTCTATACCGAGGAACGCCTGCTCAAGAACAGCCCGGATGTCCTTGAGCTTTTCGCTTCTGATCCCTTCGATGGCTCTCCCCCTCACGCCGTCCGTGCCGTCGTGTGGCAATACTGGTTCACAGACGAAAAGACTAAACGTGCCGACGGCACCTGGTGGCGGCGCGAACTTCGTGGATTGTACTGTCCAGCACTTAAGCGCTTCGCCGACGGCACGATTGACGTGGACAATTCGCTCCAAGTTGACCCGCTCACGCCATAAACTACTGCCACAAAATGACTTACCAGTCACTTGGTTCGGCGTAGTTTGCAAATGAAAACGGGGAGGCGAACCATCGCTTCGCCTCCCCGCTCTGTCCCTGGGGTACCTATTCCGCGCCCCAGCCAGGAGAAGCGGGTCGCGGACGTTTCAGCCGTTGTTGCTTCAACCCAACTTCTCAAAATTAGTTGCGCCGCAATGTCGAAGAACTTCGGCAAAAACCTGGGCCTGAAGCCTCTCAGAAAACGCGATCGTTTCAGCCGTCATTTCCCTCGCCTCCGAGTCGAATCTCATAAAGTCGCCCTATCGGGGCTTTCGCCCGGTAGAATGACGGCGGGGATTGTTACCCGCTTCCATGGTCCCAGAAGAAAACACGCGCGAATCCGAACCTCTCGAAGAAGCAGACACCGAGGAAATCACCGAGCAGGACGTCCTATCGCATCTCGCAAAGGCGCCGCGCGCCGTGAGCATTCGCGAAATGGCGCACCAACTTGGTCTGCGTCACCGCGGCCGCCGATCGCTGCCGAAAATCCTTTCGAAGCTGAAACGCCGCGGCGAAGTGAAAGAAATTAACGGCGGCCGTTATCAACTCGGCGAGGGCAACCGGGCAAAGCCTGCGCAGAAATCCATCGCTACCAAGCTCGCAAACGCGCAACCGGGCGAGCGCCCGATTCCTCATCGCGCATCTCGAGATCCAAATCTGATACCAGGCCGGTTCATCGCGCATCGCGACGGCTACGGCTTCGTCGTGCCGTCCGAGCCACAGCCGAGGATCGATGGCGATATCTACATCGGGCGCGACCGGTCCGGCGACGCTATGCACGGCGACCACGTCCTCGCGCGTATCGAACGCCGCCGCCCCGACGGCCGCGCGGAAGGCCGAATCGTTCAAATCGTCGAACGCAAGCACCCTACCGTCGTCGGTCTATTCCGCTATGGCCCCCAGGGCAATAGCGTCCTCCCCTACGACACGAGAATCCTGCACGAAGTTGTCGTACCACCGGGTGACGAGCTGACGCCCGCATTAAAAGAAAAGTTGGGCGATATGACCATGGCTTCCGTAGCATCGCGCAAACGTATGCGTCTGCCGGAACTGGACGGAGCGGTTGTTGATGTGGAGCTGACGCGCTTTCCCAAAGAAGGTCTTCCGCCCGCCGGCCGCGTCATTGAAATCATCGGCCGCCCCGGCGATATGGGTGTGGATACGGAAATCATCATCCGCAAACATCACTTGCCGCACATTTTTGCGGATGAAATTCTCGACGAGGCGCGCGCCGTTCCGCTGCATGTGAGCGAGGCGGATCTTCGCGGCCGCCGCGATTTTCGCGAATTGCCGATCGTGACGATTGACGGCGAAACAGCGCGTGATTTCGACGATGCCGTTCACGTTTCCGCGCTGCCGGATGGAAGATTCGAGCTGCAGGTTCATATCGCCGATGTCGCACATTACGTTCCTCGCGGCTCGGCGCTCGATAACGAGGCAAGACTCCGCGCCACTTCCGTCTACTTTCCACTGCGCGCCGTGCCGATGCTTCCCGAAGAACTTTCGAACGGCATCTGTTCCCTGAATCCGCAAGTGGATCGGCTCGTGATGAGCGTGCTGATGCGAATTGATGCCGAAGGGCAAGTTGTAAATTCCGAATTGATGCCCGGCGTAATTCGTTCCGCCGAGCGAATGACTTACACCAACGTCAACAAAGTGCTCGAAGGCGATCCGGAGATGAGCCTGCGTTACGAAAATGTCGCCGAGACTTTTCGCCGCATGCGCGATCTCGCGCTCATTTTGAATAAACGCAGGCACGCGCGCGGCTCAATTGATTTCGATTTGCCAGAGCCGTTGATTCAATTTGACGATCAGGGGAAAATGGTCGGAATCCTGCGCAGCGAACGGAACATCGCTCACCGCCTTATCGAGGAATTCATGCTCGTGGCGAATGAAACTGTAGCGCGCTATTTGGAACGCCGCGGCGTTGGCAGCCTTCATCGCGTTCACGAAAAGCCGGACCCGAAGAAAGTACTCGAATTCGAAGAGCTGGCAAAAACGTTTGGCTATTCAATTGGCGTAGAAGATTTATTCGAGCGAAAAATTGTCGTGCGCCACGGAAAAACTCAGCCGCCAGGAAAACGCGATCGCGAAGGCCACGGCCGCATGCGCCAAATGGCAGTTTCTTTTCCGGCGTCGGATGAAATTGATATTCGGCCGGAGCATTATCAGCGTCTCACGGAAAAAATTGCAGGCAAACCCGAGGAGCGCATTCTTTCTTACCTGATGCTTCGTTCTTTGCGTCAGGCGCGTTACCTTGCCGATCCGCTCGGACACTTCGCTCTCGCCGTGGATGAATACACTCATTTCACTTCGCCTATTCGGCGTTACCCCGATCTAATCGTTCATCGCGCGCTGAAGTGGGCGCTCGAAAATCCGGCGGCTCGCCCGCCTGCAGCACATGCCGCGCCGAAATCTCACACGAAGTCTCACTCGAAATCGAATGCAACCGTGGAACCTCGACCGATGATCGGGCCTTATCATCGCCCGGAGCTTGAAGAAATTGCAGTCGAGTCTTCGGAGGCCGAGCGCCGCGCTGATGGCGCTGAACGCGAGCTGATGGAGTGGAAGACGGCGCAGTACATGGAGAACCACCTCGGCGATGAATACGACGCTCTCGTGATTTCAGTTCAGAAATTCGGATTTTTTGTCGAGCTGTTCGATGTTTTCGTCGAAGGTTTGGTGGGAATAGACAGTCTCGAAATGTTTACCGGCGGAAAATGCTTGTATCGCGAGCGGGACCACGCGATCGTTTGCGAGCCCGAGCGGCGCGCAAAAGTGAAGGGCCGCGCGGCGCAGCGAGTATTCCGCCTGGGAGATCGCGTTCGCGTTCGCGCGGAACGGATTGATCCATTTCGTCATCGCGTCGAATTCGCTGTGATTTCCTAGCGTTTGAGCTATTTTTGTAGGCTCGTGGAGGTGATCCGTGGCAGTTCTGACCTGTCCGTATTCTTTGACGAAAATTCCCGCAGTGACTGTCGTGACCCGATCCTACGATCTCGTGTGCCCGTCGTGCGGAAAGCCTCTCGAGATTTCGCGAATCAGCCGGAATATTGCGGCGATTTTCGGCTTGATCGCGGGTGCCGCCGTTTGGTTCGTGGCCACGGATGCGTCGGGGAGTCATCACGCTCTCGGTTGGGTCTTTCCGGTCGTCTACGCGATTCTTGCTTATGGAATCGTTGCTCCCGTCGTGTTGATGTTGACGGCCGATTTGAGTCTCAAGTCCGAGCCGCATGCAGCCGAAATCCACGCGCACGCTGAGCCGGCGTCCGGCGGACACACCTCCGGCCATCACTGATAAATTTCACGCTGATATGTTGACGCAATTTCGATGATTCTGATTTGTTGATTTTCTCGAAACTGCGCGAGCGTTGAACCCTCCGTACTATTGCCGGCTTTTTCCAGCGTTGTAAAACTGTCAATTATGTTGACGCCCTATGAGGCCTTGCTGGGTAAGCGGGTCGAGGCGCACTACCGCGCAAGCGATCTGCAACTCTCCGCCGCGGGAACGCTTGTGGCGGATTCAGGGAAATCCATCTCGATAGAAGACGCCTTTGTTCAGAACGGCCGCGAGAAGAAGATGCGCTTGGAGATTCCTTACCAATTTATTTTCCGAGTGGTGGAGACGCCGAAATCTTCAGCTGGGTTAAACCCATAATTCAACGAAACCTGAGTACCGCAAGCCAATCGCGCTCGAGCCGGGTGTAGCGCCGCACCGACTTCCCTGAGTTCTTGAAGTACTTGTGCGGCATTTTCGGGCGAGCACCGCTGGAGTACACTGTCTCTTCGGAGGCAGCGATGAAACCTGCGGTTGGACTGGTCGGACTCGGACTTATGGGCAAGCCGATGGGACGAAACTTGCTCAAGGCTGGATTTCCTCTCACCGTTTGGAATCGCACCGCGAGCAAAGCGGACGACTTGTTGCGCGAAGGAGCTCGTTGGGGAGAATCGCCACTCGCCGTCGCTGCGGCTTCGGATGTTGTTATTACTATCGTTAGCGATCCACCGGCGCTCGAAGGCATTCTCTGGGGCGCGAACGGCGTTCTCGAAGGAATGCGCAAGGGCAGCGTGCTCGTGGATTCGAGCACTGTTTCGCCGGAACTTGAGCGTCGCGTTGCCGCGGATTGCGCCCAGCGAGCAGTCGATTTCCTGGACGCGCCGGTAACCGGGGGAACGTGGGGAGCTGAATCCGGCGATCTGGTTTTTATGATCGGCGGCCGTCAGGAAACACTGACGCGAGTCGAACCTATTTTACAAGCCGTCGGAAAGCGGTTTTTTCTCCTCGGACCCAACGGTGCAGGCCAAACCGTAAAGCTTGCGATGAATATGATCCTGGCGCTTCAGGTGGAAGCATTCGCCGAAGCGTTGGCGCTGGTGACAGGCGCCGGCGTCGCAGGGGAAAAGCTCGTCGAAGTTCTGCAATCGAGCATGGCCCGCGCCGGAGTGCTGGACGTAAAAGCGCCGGTGATTCTAAAAGGCGATTTCAAGCCGAGCTTTCCGCTGCGCCTCATGCATAAAGATATGCGGCTCGCGCTCGAACTGGCCAAGCAGCTCGGAATTACGCTTCCCGCTGGGGCCGCAGCGTTTGAAACCTACAGCACCGTCAAAGCAGCGGCCAAAGAAGATGTAGATTTTTCCGCAGTCGCGCGATTCTGGCAGAAAGCGCAGAGCGCATAATGGCTGGCTCTCGTAAGTCGTCGCCACGCGGTGAGGCAAACGGTGTGGCTCTGCCTCTCTCGGCGCTCGATCTCGTTCCGCTCGTCCAGGGAGGCACAAGTGTCGCGGCGCTCCGCGCCGCCGCCGAGCTTGCGCGCGCAGTCGACCGGTTCGGCTACAAGCGAATCTGGTACGCCGAGCACCACAACATGCCGGGTATCGCAACGACGATGCCGGATATCTTGATCGCGCACGTCGGATCGATGACTGCGCGGATACGGCTCGGCGCGGGTGGCGTCATGCTTCCGAATCACTCGGCGCTCGAGGTGGCCGAATCGTACAAGCTTCTAGAGGCGATATATCCCGGCCGGATCGATCTCGGCATCGGGCGAGCGCCGGGCACCGATGCTTTGACAGCACTCGCGCTCCGCCGCTCGCGGAAGGCCCTCACCGCGGATGATTTCCTCGAGCAGCTCGGCGAGCTCATCGCGTGGGGTGGTGGAAAGTTTCCGCCCGGTAATCCGTTCCGCGAAGTTCGCGCGATGCCCGACGACAGACCGCTGCCGCCGCTCTACCTCCTCGGGTCGAGCACCTCCGGCGCGGAGCTCGCCGCCGAGATGGGCGTCGCGTTCGCCTTTGCAGGGCACTTCAGCCCCGACTCGCCCGACCTTGCGATGCGCGCATACCGCACCGGATTTTTTCCTACCGGCGTGCTCGAGAAACCGTACGCCATCCTCGCGCTCTCGGTCCACTGCGCCGACTCCGATGAAGCGGCTCATCGTATGGCCTCGTCAATGCTGCTCTCATTTGCCCAGCTTCGCACCGGGCATCCCGGGCGCCTGCCTAGCCCGGAACAGGCGATGGCTCACGTCTTCACACCGGAGGAGGAGAAGATTGTCACGTTCTTCAAGAAGCTGCAGATCGTGGGCACTCCTGAACAGGTTCGTGCTCGCATCGTGGAGATCGCCACTAGAACGCAAGCCGACGAGGTGATGATCGCAACCCACGCGTATGACCCTGCTGCGCGCATTCGGTCCTACGAGCTCTTGGCACAGGCCTTCGGCCTGCCAGAAGCGATTACGGCTTCACCTGCGGGAATTACGGCTGAGAAGATTACAAATTCGCGATCTTGAGCAACACGTTTTCTAAGGCTCGGCGTTCGGTGGAAAAAAGCCCAGCGCCAAATCTCGCGTAGTGCGCAATCCGGCCGGCGCCGCAAGAATAATCGGAATTGTATTCACCACCACGGCAGCAGTCGCGAGATCGCCATGTGTGCCGCCCGGAATCGTCAGAACCAATCGCGGCTCTCCTTCAAGTTCAATCGTGTCGCCGGGATCTTTCGCACCCACATACATCTTGAGTTCAAGAAAGACTTTTTCTTTTCCGGCGGACATGCCGCGCGCGATTTGATGAACGCCGGCAACTTGTCCCGGCGCGACTTCCAGAAATTCCGTTTTCACATGCTCGCTCGTGATGACAGGCTCGATGGATTCCGTGATGTCGTCAATCGCAAGACCCAGCCCATCTGCAACCATCGCAACAGATTCCGGCAGTCCATGATGCTTGATAACTCCCGCCGCGACCTGCGCGTGAAATTCTTCGGGCGTCATTCCCGCTCCGACTTTCTTTTGCAGCGGCAGGCGCCGGTGCGACGCGTTCACGATTCGCATCGCTCTTGCCGAATCCACTCGTTGCGCCGCCGTCGCGAGCGTAAGGACGAGCTTATCCATCACGAAGCCGGGATTGACGCCGGTGCCGACAAGCGCGACGCCTTCCTCTTTCGCGGTGTTATCAAGTTCCGCTGAGAGTTCTGTATGCTTTTGAAACGGGTACGCTAATTCTTCACACGTGGACACGACGCAGCAGCCCGCCTCAAGACATCCGAGCAATTGCTCCTTCACGTGTTCGAGATATGACGACGTCGAATGCACTACAAGGTCCACGTGACCGTCCAACACCGCGCGAGGATCGCCGGATATTGCAACGCCCCATGGCGCGGCTTCGTCACCGGCCACCTCACCAAGATCTTTGCCAATCTTTGCGGGGTCGGCATCAATCGCGCCGACGATTTCAAGCGCATGCTTTGTTCGCATCAATCGAGCGATGGACGCGCCAATCGGCCCNNTTAGCTGCAATACGTTAAAGCCGAAGGAATCTCGTCGCAACCCATTTCGTCGTGGCTGTTACGCATGAATGTTAAGTCAGCGACTCGCGCGAAGTTCTTGTCGCAGAGCCATAAGCACCGCATAATGGCCGAACGATTTTTCCGTGACATCGCCTTCAGCAAATAATTCACCGCGACGCGGCCTCGGGGCGCTCATCCTCCGTATCGGCGGCGCGATTCTAGTCCTTGGACTTCTGTTTTATTTTTTGCCGGTGCGGAGGGTGGGCGCCGCATTGCAACTGGTGCCCGCGTATTTGTGGGTGCTTGTCCTCGCGGGCTATCTTGCCAGTCACTTCGTCGCATCTCTCAAATGGCGTTTGATGGTGAATCTCGCCGGCTCCGGCCTGAGCATACCTCAGGCCGTGCGTTGCTATTTCGCCGGATTGTTTAGCGTGCTGTTTTTGCCGTCAATCGTCGGCGGCGACATTGTGCGAGCGACGCTGGCATTGCGCATGGGCCGGAGCAAGGCCGCTGTGCTTTTCGGAAGCCTCCTCGATCGCATTCTTGATTTTCTGGCGCTCGCGCTGCTGACGATTGCCGGCGCGCTCCTTGTTCCAGGTCGCTTAAGCTCGGCTAGCAGGCGCGTTTTCTTTCTTGCCGGTGCGGGAGCGGCAATTCTCGCTGCCGCTGTGCTGCTCACTTTGTTCTTACTGCCCGCACGCCGATTTTCGTTTCGCATTCGCCGCCGGCTCGTGCGATTGAGAGAAGCACAACGCGCCATGTCCGCTCGATCTCACTTTGTTTTTGCCGCGTACCTGCTCGCGATTTGCGTGCAGGGCGCGTTCATCCTGCTGACAATGGTGCTCGCGAACGCAGCGGGACTGGACCTGCCGCTTCAGGTGTGGATTTTTGCGTGGCCGATGGCGAAATTTTCGGCATTAGTTCCGCTGACGCAAGGTGGCATCGGCGTGCGCGAAGCGACTCTCGCTGGACTGCTCTTGCCTTTCGGAGCGCCAGCCGCGATGACCGTGGCCGTCGGCCTCGCGTGGGAAGGCATCACAATCGCAGGGGCACTCGCCGGTGGCCTAGCGTCATATACGATCGGCCGCCTCAAACTCGATGTCGTTTAACGCCGCTAACGTAAGACCGCGAACGCACCGCACGCCAAAAAAACCCCACGCGTGACGCATACCAATAAAGTTTTATTGGGTGTGTGAATAATCCGGGAATGGCGGAAGCTTCGGCACCCCGGGCGGCGGATTTTTCTCTACTTCCTTCAACGCAACTTCGACGGCCTTCTCAAGTTGCGCGTCGTGGCCTTCGCGCCAAGCGTGCGGATCAAGCTCGACTTCAATGTCCGGCTCGACGCCATGGTTTTCAACATCCCACGCGCCTTCCGTCGTGAAAAATGCAACGCGCGGCGCCGTCACAAATCCGCCATCCATCAACTGCGGATAATCATAAATTCCTACAAGTCCTCCCCACGTCCGCTTGCCGACAAGCGGCCCCAATCCAACATGCCGAAAGAGCCACGGAAGCATATCGCCGCCCGAACCGGCGAATTCATTCGTGATCATTACCTTCGGCCCGAAGATGCCGCCCTCTGGAGTGCTGAAGGGAGCGCCATCGCGGGTCATGAAATAATTCCATTTTTTCCGCTGCAAATATTCGATCATGTAATCAGCCGCCGCACCTCCGGCGTTGTAGCGCTCGTCAATGACCGCGCCTTGCTTGCCAAGTTGCGCGAAGAAGTAGCGATTGAAGTAGGTGAAGCCGCCATTGGCGGTGTCCGGAAGATAGACGTAGGCGAGGCGACCGCCGCTTAATTCATCCACTTTGCGGCGATTGTCTTCCACCCACGCGCGATTCCGAAGCGCGGTATCGTTCTCTATGGGCACGACGACGACATCGCGCGAACCGGCGCCATCCGGCTTGGGTCCAACTTTCAGCGAGACCTGCTGTCCGGCAGTTTCCTGGAAGAAGCTGAACACATCATCGGAGGCGCGCACATCCTTGCCGTTGACCGCGAGCAAATATTCGCCGGCCGAAACATTCACGCCAGGCTGTGTTAATGGGGCTTTGAGCTGCGGGTCCCAATTTTCGCCGTTGTAGATTCGAGCGAAACGATAGCGGCCGTTTTCGATGGTGTAATCCGCGCCCAAAAGGCCGACGTGAACTTCCTTCGGCTCCGGTATGTCGCCGCCGCCAACGAACATGTGGCCAACGTTCAGCTCGCCGAGCATTTGTTGGAACAGGTAGTTCAAATCCGCGCGGCTGCCCAGCCGGTCGAGATACGGCTCATATTTTTTCTTGAGTGCGTCAATGCTCATGCCGTGGTAGTGCGGGTCGTAGAAGAAATCCCTTTCGATGCGCCAAATCTCGTTGAACATCTGCGTCCATTCGGCGCGCGGATCCACGCGGACTTCCATTCCGTCAACTTTCAACTTCCCTTCGTCGGGCTTTGCTGCCGGATTGGGAGTTGTTGGATGGATCATCCAAGCGCCGCCTTGCGAGTACAGAAATTTTTCGCCGTTGAAGGAAATATCGAACGAATTAATGCCGGAAATGAGTGGTGCAAGCTTACCTTTCGTAAGTTCGAACTTATAGACGGAGAGGGTCTGAGGTCCGCCGCCATCTGCAGCGTCATCGGGCGGGCGCTCGGATTCGATCGGGTAGATCTCGCCGGTTTTGCCCGCCGCCAAACCCGCGTAGTCCTTGGCCGGAATGGGGAGCGCCAGGATGCGCTGGCTGATGCCCTCTAAATCTATAGTTACCTTCACGGGTTCTTCGGGTTTGGCTTTGTCCTTGGCCTCTTTGCTGTCTTTGTTGCCTTTGTTATCTTCATTTTCCGGTTTCGCCGCGGCATCCTCTTTTTTCTTGGCGTCGGATTGATCCGGCTTTGCGGCATCCGGCTTCTCTTCGTCACTTTCGGGTGCAATTGGAGACGGCAAATCCTTGCGCAGGACAACGACATAAACGTTTCGAGTTACGTCGTGGCCGAAGCTTGAAAGGTCGAGCCAGCCGGTTGTTGGTCCGATATTCGTACTGGCGGTGAAATAGAGATATTTACCGTTTTTGTCGAAAACGGCGTATCTCGCGTCGCTCAATCCATCAGTGACCTGCGCCGTCTTGCCGATATCGAGTGAATAGACGAAGACAGCGCGGAGATGATTTTCGAGAATTTTCGTGTAGGTGATCCAACGACTATCGGGCGACCAGGAAGGGTCAAAGTGCCGCTCGGGCTCTTCGTAAGCTTCGGTGTCAACCTTGACCGGCGTTTTTTTGCCCAGATCGATGTACCAAACGTTCAGGCGCTTGTCGGTGTATGCGATTTTCTTGCTGTCGGGCGACCATCGCGGCGAATAGAAAAAGGATGGCGGATTGCCAAGATTGAATTTTCGAACATCGCCCATGCCATTCTGGTCGCGGATGTGGAGTTCATACTCGCCGGATTCATCCGAAAAATACGCGATTGATTTTCCGTCGGGCGACCATTCCGGATCACGTTCGGCGATTCCGGGCGTGTTGGTGATGTTGCGGATGTCGCCCTTATCCGCGGGCGCGGTGAGAATTTCGTTGTGAGCTTCGAATACGGCGCGCACGCCGGTGGGCGAGATCGCCGCATTTTGGATTTGCTTTGCGACATTATCGAAGTGCGGACGAGCTTCGGGAAGATCATCGGCCACGCGGATTTCCACCGGATGTTCGCTGTGAGCTGAGAGATCGTAAATGTGAATCGCGCCGAACTGTTCGTAGACGATTGCACCGGGGCCTGCCGACATATTCTTGATTGGCAGGCCGCGATTCGGTATCACCTCGGTGACTTCTTTTGATTTCGTGTCATAGCTAAAGATGGTCGGAATTCCGTTGCGATCAGATAGGAAATAGATCGCGTCACCGATCCAGACCGGATTCTGATCCACGGAATCTTTTCGCGGGACGCGCTCGATCTGAGAATCCGAGAGATTGGCAATCCAGATCGGCGAAGATGTGCCGCCGCGATAATGCGACCAGGTTCCGAAGGGCATGGAAACGGGACGATACGCGAGACGAGAGCCATCTGCCGAGTACGATCCTTCCCATCCCCGCGGGAGCGGCAGCGCGGTGGCAAATCCGCCTCCTACGGGTACGGTGAACAGCCGAAAGATGCCTCGCGTGGAACTATCTCGCGTTGACGCAAACAGGATATTTTTGCCGTCGTTCGTCCATCCGGAAACGATGTCGGGACCTGGTTCGTAGGTGACTCGCCGCGGAACGCCGCCGGCCGCGGGCACGACGTAGACGTTTGCCTTCCCTTCGTAGTCGGCTGTAAACGCGATCTGCGAGCCGTCGGGAGAAAATCGCGGATATGCCTTCGAACCGGTGCCCGAAGTGAGCCGAGTCGCCTCGCCACCGTCGCGGCCGACTAGCCAGATATCGCCGCCGTAGATGAACGCGATTTGCGTCTTGCTTAGCGTGGGCTGGCGCAGGAGAAATGGTTTCTCGGACTGCGCGTGCGACACGCCGCTGGCTGCCAGACCGAGAATCGCGATCAGTACAAATCTCTTCATGGAACTTCCTCCATCACCGGCTCTTGCCGGCGGCGCGACATTCTATCTGTCTTGGCTGTTCAAGTTAAGCGAAGTAATTCGCCGAGGCATGCCGGCTTGGCGAGCGCACGCCCCGCAACTCTTTGGACGTAACGGGGTTAAGAAAGTATCGACATTAGCGACAGGAAATTGCCTCTGGTTGGCTCCGAACATCGGAGATCTTTGGCTAGGCGTCCGCAGGCAGCGCTCTGTGGCAAGCGTATCTGCTTACGGTCAAATATGAGCCAGGAATGAAGATGCCGGGCTGAAAGCCCGCCGCTACAAGTGCCGGTGGCTGTTTTGACGCCAGAATCATCGATTTTTCCGATACGGCAACCGAGTGAAATTCCGACGGCTGGTGACTTGTCGCACACGCGGCGACGCGCGAACCGAAACATTTCGTGGGCTTGAGCGTTAACTTAAGTAGAGAGGCTTAATATATGAGGAAACGTTACTGGATTATTTTCGCGCTGGCAATTTTANNACAGGGCCAATCCAATGGTCATTCAGGGGATCAATCAGGCATGGCGGGGATGGACATGGGGGAGACGCAGCACGACTCAACTACGTCTCCTCAAGCGGCTGTGACTGCCAATCAGCAAATGTCTGACATGCACATGGAAATGGGACCGCACATGCGCATGACTTCGATGCGGAGTGCGAGACCGGGCGATGAGAAGCGCGCCGACGAAGTGCTGGCGACGCTGCGGCCCGCGATCGAGAAGTACAAGGACTACCAGGTCGCGCTCAATGATGGATTCAAGATTTTCCATCCGGAGCTCCCGCAGGACCACTACCACTTTACGAACTATAAGTACGCTCTTGAAGCGCAGTTCACTTTCGATCCGGCGCACCCGACATCGCTGCTGTATAAGAAAGTTGGGGGCGGGTATCAACTCGAGGGCGCGATGTATACAGCGCCGCGCCAGTACAGCGAGGACAAGTTGAACGAACGAATTCCTCTCAGCGTGGCGAAATGGCACCAGCACGTCAATCTGTGCATGCCCCCGAAGGGGGAGGGATTGATGCAAGTGAACTGGAGCGAATTCGGGCTCCGCGGCTCAATCGTGACGCAAGATGCGTGTGAAACTGCCGGGGGGCGATGGTCTGCTGTAGTTTTCAACTGGATGGTGCACGTCTATCCGTACGAGATCGATCCTGCGAAAATTTGGGCGCACTAATCGCAAAAAAGCCGCCCCGAAGTTTCCCCCAGGGCGGCTTCTTCGAAAGGTTGAGTTGCCCCGGAGGCAGGGGCCTCCGGGCTCTGAAGTTGCAGAGTGGTGGATCCTCCGCGCTTACTTCTTTGCGGTCTCGAAGTTTTTCGTGATTTCGTCCCAGTTCACGACGTTCCACCACGCTTCGATGTAATCCGGACGGCGATTCTGATACTTGAGGTAGTAGGCGTGCTCCCAAACATCGAGCCCCATTACCGGTTTGCTGCCGTTCATGATTGGGCTGTCCTGGTTCGCCGTTGAATCGATGGTCAGCTTGCCGCCGGTGAACATCAGCCACGCCCAGCCGGAGCCGAAGCGCTTGGTGGCTGCCTCGTTGAGTTTTGTTTTGAAATCAGCGAAGCTCCCGAAAGCGCTCTTGATGGCATCTCCGATTTCGCCCTTCGGTTCGCCGCCTCCACCCTTCTTCATGATCTTCCAGAACATGGAGTGATTGGAATGACCGCCGCCGTTATTGCGGACGGCGATGCGAATATTTTCGGGCACGCGATCGAGGTGGCCGATCAATTCTTCGAGTGAGAGCTTCTGAAGGTCGGCGTGGCCTTCGAGAGCCTTGTTGAGATTCGTCACGTATGCGGCGTGGTGCTTGTCGTGGTGGATTTCCATCGTCTTAGCATCAATATAAGGTTCGAGTGCGTCGAAAGCGTACGGCAGAGGCGGCAGTACAAAAGCGGTTTGGGCTGCGGCGCCTTGCCCGGATGTCTGGCTCATTTTTTTCTCCTCAAATACCTGTGTTGCCCGATAATTATAGCTCTTTCGGGGCGCCTGACGCGTAGCGTTTGAAAATCAACCGAGACGTTTGAATTCGTCGATAGCGGAGAGTGAAGCATGGCGGGGGCGGAGCACCAGCATCAGCACATCGAGAAGCATTTCACGGCGACTGCCGCCGTGCGTGACATCGTGATCGGAATGTCGGATGGCTTGACGGTGCCGTTCGCGCTTGCGGCTGGGCTGACGGGCGCTGTGGCGGCGACAGCCGGTAGCCTAATTGTGACGGCCGGACTCGCCGAAATTGCCGCGGGCTCGATCGCCATGGGACTCGGCGGATATCTTGCGGCGAAGACGGATACGGAGCACTACGAATCTGAAAAAATTCGCGAATATCGCGAGTGCGAAGAACTCCCGGACGTGGAGAAGATGGAAGTTGTCAAAGTGTTCCAGGATTACGGCCTGACGGAAGCGCAGATGGCGCCGATCGTCACGTCCATCTGCTCGGACAAAAAGCGATGGGTGGATTTCATGATGCGTTTCGAATTGGGACTTGAGGAGCCCGATCCGGCACGCGCGGGACGCAGCGCTGCGACCATCGCCGCGTCCTACATCGTTGGCGGCCTCATTCCGCTGGCGCCCTACATGCTGATGCGCCACGAAGTCCGGCAGGCGTTGTGGGTTTCGGTGGCCGTGACGCTTCTCGCCCTCGCTGTCTTCGGTTCGGTGAAAGGCTATTTCACGGGCGTCAAGCCATGGCGCGGCGGACTGCAGACGGTTCTCGTCGGCGGATTGGCCGCGGCCGCGGCGTTCTTCATCGCCCGGCTAATCAGCTAGCTATTGCTTCTTATCAGGCTCGCTGCCGAGATTGCCAAAGGGCCACAGGCCGATCGCTTTCAACATAACGTCCTGATGCTTCTCGATGAGCATTCGCGCTGTCTTCTCCGGCGGCCACGGAGCCGCGAGCCGCTCTTCGCGATCGGCAATCCAGAACGATGTGAGCGCCATCACGGTGGTGTCGCGCGCGAGGATGTCCGGTTTCACTTTGTCGTACGTGTCCACCTCGGAGTGGTGTGTGTACTTATAATCCGGCGAATCCTGGCCGAGATTTATGCCGGGAAGTCCGGCGAGGGAAAACGGGCCGGTGTCGGTACCGAATTCGACGTCGTCGTTTACGGTGATTTCGCCGAATGACTGCAGTTGCTTTGCGAAATCTTTCGCTGCCGGAATCAAATCTGCGCGCCCGCCAAGATTGAATTCGTTCACGGGTCCCTGCCCGTTGTCGAGAATCACCGCCGCAACGTGGCTCGCCACTTCGTCTTTGTGAAGTTTGGTGTAAGCGATCGAGCCGAGCAGGCCTTGTTCTTCTCCGGTGAACAGAACGAAGCGAAGTGTGCGCCGCGGCTTGGCGCCGGATTTCACGATAGCCTCAGCCGCGCCGAGAGTGGTCGTGGTTCCCATGCCATTGTCCGTCGAGCCCTCGGCCAGATCCCACGAATCCAAATGTCCACCGACGACAACGATTTGCTCCGGGTTCTGCGTGCCGCGAATTTCGCCAACTACATTCGCGCTTTGGACCGGGCCGTCGCTGAAACGGTTTTGGACATTTATCTTGAGTCGCACAGTCTTTCCGCGGTCGAGCAAGCGCTCGATCTGTTCTTGATCTTCGTCGGTGAGGCTCACAACAGGGATGTCGTAAGTAGTGTCGAATCCGAGGACGCCGGTGTGCGTGATGTTCATTCCCTGCGACTTGGAGCCGCCTTGACCACCAATGACGGCGATGGCGTGCGCGTCATACGCGGCTTTGAGGAATGGTCCGAACTTCGCAAAGAGCGCTCGGCGATCCTGCGGGGGTGGAGGTTCACCCTTGCGAACGACGAGCAAGACTTTCCCGGCCCATTTCCCCGAATTGTCAGCCATCTCGTCCGCAAGTTGGTACATGTTCACGGTCACGATGTCGCCCTCGGCTCCCCCCTGCTGCGTGGATCCAACCCAACCGAGCGACGAAAGCGTCAGGCGGTGATGAATCGGAGAGACAACTTCCGCACTTGCAGAAATTCGCGTCCAGCCTCGCGACATCTCGAATGGTTCCGTGTGTACGTTCTCGAGGCCGATTGCTTTCATTTTCTCGGTGCCCCAGACAATCGCCGCGGCCGCTTGCGCAGAGCCGGTGACGCGGCCGCCAATGTCGTCACTTAGTTCCTCGAGATATCGATAGGGCTTCGGATCGGTCATTCCTTCGCCTGCGATCAGTGCAAGTTTCTTGTCGAGTTCGGGATTAGTTGCCGAAGAGACATTGCCGGGGTTGGGCGGAGTCCGTGCGGGCCACGCACCAAATACAAGAACCGCACATGTGAGTAAAATGAGGCTGCGCATCATTCGAATCTCCAATTTAAAAGTATTAGGGTCTCGTGGGCGTTCGATCCGTCGGTTCCCGGAACTACTTTATTTGCGTATAGTTGGACGGAGGCAACGGAGAAAAGTTTCCGCGGCGCAGGGGACGGCGAGTCCCGCGGGAATGCTAACCTATCGCGAATCGTACCGTCTGCATCTAATGGAGCAGAAAAGCGGAAGGCGTTGCGAGCTTTCCGTGGAACCGTGAGTAGCGTGACAGGATTTTGGCTGAAACACGTTTTTGATAGAATCTGGAAATAGTTCGAGTTCATCATACGGGCGAAGCGCCCAGGTACGAATCGCAAAGGAGACCTAACGATGAGCGGTAAAGTAATTGGAGTGCGCCGCTGGGTTGCGGTGACGGTGCTGGCAGCAGCGCTCGTAACCGGCGGCATTTTCAGCGTCTGGGCCGTAAACTGGTCCGGCCATGCGGTGTTCGGGGCCGCCAAAATCCCCGTAAAAATGGCAACGAACGCAAATCCGGTGAGTCTCGGCGGATTCACAAACGGTTTTTCATCGAGTGTGAAACCAGCTCTTCCGGCGGTCGTAAATGTGTCGTCTTCAAAGATGGTGAAGCCGTCGAGCCAGCAGATGCAGCCGTTTTTCAACGATCCCATGTTCAAGCAGTTTTTCGGCGATCAGTTCGGCGAGCAGTTCAAACATCAGCAGCAGCAACCTGAGCGTGAGCAAAGTTTGGGCTCGGGCGTTGTCGTGTCTCCCGATGGCTACATCCTTACCAACAATCACGTGGTAGATGGCGCGACGGATATCAAGGTGGCTCTGAGTGACCGTCGCGAATTCACCGCCAAGGTTATCGGGACGGATGCGAAGACGGATGTCGCGGTTCTAAAGATTGACGCGACGAACCTGCCTGCTCTCACAGTCGGTGATTCTTCAAAAGTTCAGGTGGGAGATGTGGTGTTCGCGATTGGCGACCCATTTGGAATCGGCGAAACCGCCACGATGGGAATCGTCAGCGCGACGAATCGCGGCCTCGGCGGCGCGATCGAAGGGTATGAAGATTTCATTCAGACTGACGCGGCAATCAATCACGGAAATTCAGGCGGCGCGTTGATCGATCTTCACGGCGATTTGATCGGCATCAACACTGCGATACTGCCCGGCAATGGCGGCGGCAACCAGGGAATCGGATTCGCCATTCCGATCAATATGGCGCATTCCGTGATGGATCAATTGGTGACGCACGGGAAAGTTATTCGCGGCTATCTTGGGATACTTCCCGAAACTATCACGCCGGCTCTTGAAAAGTCGTTTGGGCTTCAAGACAACGCCGGTGCATTGGTCGGAGATGTGACCGCTGATGGACCTGCAAGCAGAGTGGGCTTGAAGCGCGGCGACGTTATCACTGTGCTGAATGGCCAGAAGGTCGAAGACGCCAACGATCTTCGCTTGCGCGTTTCACAGATGGCCCCGGGAACGTCCGTGGATTTGAAGGTGATTCGCGACGGGCAAGCTCGGAACTTCAACGTTACGCTAGGTGAATTGCCGGAGAAGGACGCAAAGGCGCCCGTGACCGAGGGTGCCGGGTCGAGCCTTGACGGTGTTCAAGTTGAAACACTCACGCCCGATATCGCTCAGCAGCTCGATCTGCCAACCGGAACGCATGGTGTTGTCGTCGGCTCGGTGGATCCATCGAGCCCGGCAGCGGAAGCGGGCCTCAGCCGTGGCGACGTGATTCAAGAAGTGAATCACAAGCCAGTGACGAACGCGCACGAGTTCGAGCAGGCGGTTGGGTCGGGCAAGGGCCCAGTTCTACTGCTCGTTAATCATGGCGGAGTTACTGCGTACATCGCGATTGAGGGGCGTTAGTCGAATAGCATCGCGAGCGACAACTATAAACGTAGGACGAATAGAGGGCGCGAAGGCCATTAGGCTTCGCGCCCTCTTGGTTTTTAATTAGCAAAGTGGTCACAGTTTTGCTGGTAACGATTTCGGAGAAAGTGGCATCAGATTCGAAGATGCGGCGTCAGGCAGCCATTTATAGCCTGAATGTCGCGCCCCGGCCCCCGTACAAAACACCCTGTATTGGAGCATATACCGCAGTGCCGTATTGTACATTCGTACAGCGCTGGAACAGGTTATGCTTTCAACACGGCACGCTATAGAATGGTACTTTAGTTCTATTCACCCAAGCCCGTCAGTCTAGTACTTTCTGCCCAGCGCAGGAAAATTTTGCCCGTGCGCACAACTCAATCTTTACTTGTCGCACCATCGGAGAAGGCTATGGCCTCGACTTCAAGAGTATTGTTCTCACCTTTGCCGGACGGCGAGTCCCGTTATCGCTCGTTTGGTGCGGGATTGGGACTGGAATTCGTGGCTCTGGTACTGCTAGTAGTTATACCGATGCTGATGCCGCAGCGATTGGAAGTGGTGACGCGTTACTGGATCACTCCGATAGCGGCACCCCCGGTGGTGCCATGGAAACCGCAACCGCGTCCGGCACCCCAGCCAGCGCCGGTGAAGCAGCCAGTTCTTGCGAAGATAGTACAGCCGGTCCCCGTTGAACAGCCGAAGCCGCGGATCATGTCACCGGTGTTCACTTCTCCGATTGCGAAGCCCGCGACTGCGAAGAGAGACACTCCGCATCCTGATGCACCGATCGTGAAGCCGGTTTTTGCGGACAAGACGCCGGTACCTTCTATCGGCAGTTCCGCGATTCCCACTTTGAAAAAGCCGCGCGAGGCAGTTCAGACCGGCGGATTCGGAGATCCCAACGGCGTTCCTGCAAACCCCAACAGCCATGGCTCTCCAAATATCGCTACGGTAGGCTCTTACGATCTGCCGCCGGGACCGGGATACGGGAATGGAACAGGCGGAGCGAAGGGCGCGCGCGGAGTTGTCGCGAGTTCTGGATTTGGCAACGGTGTTGCTACTGGCGGTGGTGGCGGAGGCCGGTCGGGTGGCGGTTCGATACAGCAGGGTGGTTTCAGCGACCAGAGTCCCGCGGCGGCCGCTCCGAAAATAAAGGCTGCGGCAAACGCGAATCCGCGCAATGAACCCGTTGAGATTATTTCCAAGCCACGGCCGCAATACACGGATCAAGCGCGGCAGAAAAAGATCGAGGGCGACGTAACGTTACAGGTTGTCTTTTCGGCGACTGGGCAGGTTGAGGTTCAAAAAGTCATTCGCGGATTGGGATATGGGTTGGATGAAGCGGCCGAAACGGCGGCGCACCAAATCCAGTTCAAGCCGGCGCGTCAGGACGGCCAGCCCGTTGATTTTGCCGGAATCGTCCATATCACTTTCGAATTGGCCTACTAAAGTCTAAAGATTTTTAAGGGAGATTTGACATGCGCGCGTGGAAGAAAGCTTTCTTATTGGCGGCAATCGTCGCTTCGTTTTCAGCCTGGGCAGGCGCCCAGCAAGCAACCTCGAGCGTCGATCAGGTGGTGGATCGCATCACCGCCCGCGAGCAAAAAGAAGTTCAGGTGATCCGGCAATATAGCCCGCTGATCGAGACCTACATTCAAGACATGCGGCCGGACAAGGAACTCGGCAGTACGCCGTCGAAGGATCACTACTTCCTCGGACTGGCCGATTTCAAGAAGGGCGTCGTGGATCACTCCCTCCTCGACAAGAAGGTCACGAAGGGCAAGATGGCGGCCGGGCCGCTCACGCACCTTTCTGATTTCGTCTCCTCACAGTACGTTCCTGAAGGCTTCTTGGAGATGGTGTTCGTCGACGCCAATGGCTTCGACCGCGCGCACTACCATTTCGATTACGTGCGCAAGGAATTCCTCGGAGAAGTGCGCTGCCTGGTTTTTGATGTGACGCCTCTGCCGAAGACGGGCAAGGGCCGGTTCAAGGGGCGCGTTTGGGCAACCGAGCAGGACTACACGATTGTGCGTTTTAACGGCGTGTACACTCCGATCGCGACCTTGGGCGGCTTCAATCTTCACTTTGACAGCTGGCGCACGAACATGCAGGCGGGACTTTGGCTGCCCACGTACGTCTATAGCCAGGAATCGAACCTGAAGGACGTCTTTGGCGGCAGTGTGCGCTTCAAGTCGCAGACGCGCCTCTGGGGTTACAACCTTAGAAACGCCGGTCGCGAGAGCGAATTCAGTGAGATGACAGTGGAAGCGCCGGGAGCGATTCAGGATCAGGCTGCTGCGTCTCAGGACCCTTCACCGGTCGAGGCGGAGCGGCAATGGCAGCACGAGGCCGAGGACAACGTGGTCGAGCGGCTACAACGTTCCGGCCTGATGGCGCCCTCGGGACCCGTGGATAAGGTTCTGGCGACGGTGGTTAACAACATTGAATATACGAGCAACGTTGAAATTCAGCCCGAAATTCGCTGCCGCGTTTTGCTGACTTCGACGCTTGAGTCTTTTTCAATCGGCCACACAATCGTAATCAGCCGCGGTTTGCTCGACGTGCTTCCGGATGAAGCCAGCCTGGCAGCGATGCTCGCGCAGGAAATGGGCGAGATCATCGTAACCAAACCTTCCACCGACCAGTGGGGCTTCAACGATCTGACGAACATACCGACGACGGAAATCATGGCGCGGTTGTCGTTCCGCGACAATGCCCATGATGCCGACCTCGCGAACCAGAAGGCGCTCGAACTATTGAAGGCATCTCCGTATAAGGACAAGCTGGCGAATGCGGGCTTGTTCCTCAAGCAGCTCGATGCGGAGCAGAAGGCGCTGCCGGCTTTGATCAATCCGAAGCTCGGCAACCGCGTTTATCTCGCCCAGCAATTGGTGGGCTCGGCGCCGCAGATACAGATGGCAAAGCTGGATCAGATTTCCGCGCTTCCGCTCGGAGGCCGCATCAGGATGGATGCATGGTCCGACAAGGTTGACATGGTCAAGAACAAGCCGGTGGCTTTGATTTCCGAACGGGAGAAGATGCCGTTCGAAGTCACACCTTTCTTGCCTTATCTAACCTACTATTCAAATACTCCGGCTTCGTCACAGGCCGATAAGTCGGATGCGAAACCGGCCGAGGCCACAACGCAACAGCCGGCTGATCCGCAACCGCAGGCGCAACCGCAGCCGCAAGACTGAACGCGAATTTTTCCTCCTACGTGGAGACCCGGTGGTCGTCTGAATCGATCACCGGGTCTTTTCGGTTTTAGGCCCTGACTTTCGCTGCTGCTTTTCCTGCTAACGAAATCCTCCAAGTCTAGATTCGTCGGCTGTAGAAACCGGACAGGTCTTAGGCCCGCCCCCTACGAACGGTGATTGCCGCCACGGATTGTCTCTGCTTTTCCAAATCGAATTTCCTCACTTCTTGCGTAAGTTTGCGCGAAACTCAGTTTGAGCGAAAGTCACATGGTCGTCAGACACGGGTCACTCGCCGAATACTTTCGATCCGATTCGCGGCCAGCCCGCGAAATCGCGGTGGTGTGGCACAGCGGCTTTCGAACCGATCGCTGGACCTACGGAACGCTCTTGTCCGTGGCATCGCAGTTCGCGCGAGAGCTTGAAACTCGCGGCATTTCGCGAGGGGATCGCGTACTGATTTGGGGCGGAAGCTCCGGTGAATGGCTGGCGGTGTTTCTGGGCTGCCTGTTGCGCGGCGCTGTCAGCGTTCCCATGGACGCCATCGCGTCCCCAGAATTCGCGCGCCGGGTGGCGGATGAAGCGAAAGTTAGGCTCGCCGTTATCGCACGCGGTCTTCCCGCGATCGAGGGAATCCCGACACTTATTTTGGACGACTTGCGCGCCACGGTTAGCGTGCACGTCAAATCTCCGTACAATCCGCCCAAGCTCAAGCGAGAAGACATGCTCGAAATTGTTTTTACTTCGGGTACAACCGCTGAACCGCGCGGAGTGGTCTTAACTCACGGCAACATCCTGTCCGGTCTCGAACCAATCGAGGCGGAAATCGCAAAGTACCGCCGCTACGAACGCTTCTTTCATCCGCTGAAGCTGCTCAATCTTTTGCCTCTCAGCCACGTGTTCGGGCAAATTCTCGGGATCTTCATTCCTCAAATTCTGGGCGGGACGGCCATCTTTCTTGATTCGTTGCGGCCCGGCGAAGTCGCCGCGACGATCCGCCGGGAGCGCGTTTCGGTTCTCGTGACCGTGCCTCGCTTGATCGAATCCTTACGCGACAAACTTGAACGCGATCTAGAAGCCGAAGGCAAGCTCGATGCTTTTTATTTAGACCTTGCCGCCGCCGAGAAAGAAAGCTTTCTCAAGCGGTGGTGGCGATTCCGAAAAATCCATTCGCGCTTCGGCTGGAAATTCTGGGCGTTGATATCCGGCGGCGCCGCGTTGCGCTCCGAAGAAGAAAAGTTTTGGGGCAGACTCGGTTACGCGGTGATCCAAGGCTACGGTTTGACGGAAACTGCGTCGCTGATCAGCGTGAACCATCCCTTCCAGCTCGGCGAAGGCTCAATTGGAAAAGTGCTGCCGGGCCAGGAAGTGAAGCTCGATGAAAACGGCGAGCTCATGGTGCGCGGAGAAAATGTGGCCGCCGGTTATTGGAAGGGTGGACAACTGACTCCCTTGGGCGAGGGCGGATGGTTCCGTACCGGAGACTTCGCCGATCGCGACGAGGAGGGCCGCCTCTATTTTCGCGGGCGCCAGAAGAACGTGATCGTCAAGCCGGAGGGGATGAAGGTCTTCCCGGAGGATTTGGAGGCTGAGCTGCGCAAGAATCGCGGCATCCGCGATTGCGTCGTGCTCGGCCTGGATGTGAAGGGCGACGGAAACGCAGAGGCATGCGCCGTACTGCTCCTGCGCGAGCCCGCGGGCGATGCGAATGCCGCGGCCGAATCAGCCGTGCGAGAGGCGAACGAATCTCTCGCGTCCTACCAACAAATCCGCCGCTGGTCCCTCTGGAAGGACCAGGATTTTCCGAGAACGCCAACGCAAAAGCCTCTGCTCGCAAAGATTCGCGAGGTTGTGACCGCCGACATGGGAAAGCCCGCGCCTGCGCAGGCGCTTCCTTCCACTGCTCTGACGGATCTCATCTCGCATATTACCCACCGGCAACCGGGGCAGCCCTTCACGGGCTCGGATCTCTCCGCGGATTTGAATCTCAGTTCAGTGGATCGTGTGGAGCTGATGAGCGCTCTCGAAGACAGGTACCAGGTGGATTTGAGCGAGAAGCGCTTCTCGGAAGCGAAGACGGTTGGCGACCTCGAGCAGCTCCTGACTGCACCCTCGGCGCCCCCGCAGGAATTCGTGTATCCGCGCTGGGCGCAACGCTGGCCCATTCGCGTGTGGCGCTTTTTCATTTATTACGCGCTTACCTGGCCTGCGACGATGGTCCTTGCAGCCCCTCGCGTTGGAGGACGTAAACGCGTCAGGCTCACAGACGGGCCGTTTCTCGTGGTCTGCAATCATGTGACGTACCTCGATGCCGGATTCGTGTTGGCGGCTTTGCCGTTCGGGCTGCGGCATCATCTGGCAACGGCGATGGATGGCGAAAGACTCGGGGCGATGCGGCAGCCTTCGGCGGAACTCGCATTCCCCCGCCGTGTGCTCGAGAGGTTGAAATATTTTCTCGTGGTCTCGCTGTTCAATATTTTTCCCCTGCCTCGCCGGTCAGGATTTCGCGAGAGTTTTTCTTATGCCGGCGAACTGATCGAACGCGGCGAAAGCGTTCTCATTTTTCCAGAAGGCGAATTGACCAACGACGGAACGATCGCGCCGTTTCATGGAGGAATCGGGCTGCTGGCGTCACAATTGAAAGTTCCGGTGGTGCCGGTGAGGATTGACGGTCTATTTGCAATGCGCCAGGCAGGAAAGCGGATGGCGCGGCCCGGAACGGTGCGTGTGACGATCGGCGAAGCGGTGAAGTTTCCCCCGGAAGCAACTCCGGATGAAATCACGCAGGAGCTTCGCCACCGCATGATGTTGATCGAGCCGCCGCGGGATTAATTCCCGAGTGGAAGGCGCAGCCGCGCTTCGCAGCCATGTCCTTGCAGGACATTTTCGAGCGTGAGCGTTCCGCGATGCGCTTCCGCGATCTGCCGGCTCAACACGAGCCCGATTCCCGAACCGCTCGGCTTGGTGGTGAAAAACGGGACGAATAAGTTCGCCGGATTCGGAATGCCTGGGCCTTCATCTGTCACCCAGACCTCGAGAAAACCGTCGGATGACTCCCACCCAACCTGCACGCCGCCGCCAGTTTCGAGCGATGCGTCCACGGCGTTGTGCACGAGATTGATCAGAAGCTGTTCGAGTTGATCGGGGTCGGCATGGATCTTCAATTCCGGGCCGGCCTCCAGACCAATCTGCATGCGCGGCTCGAGCCCGGCGACACGGCGAATCCACGGTCCGACTTCCATTGTCTGCAGAGCCGGCGGCGGGAGTCTCGCCAGGCGCGCGTAAGCATTCATGAAGCGCGCCAAGCTGTCCGAGCGCGTGGCGATCACCACCAGGCCGCGCTGCATATCTTCTTCCCAGTCCGACGCGCGCACCGGCCTTTTCAAAAGTGTCGCCAGGTTCTCCGCAACGGATTTAATCGGCGCCAATGAATTATTCAGCTCGTGCCCCAGCACTCGAATCAAGCGTTGCCACGCCTGGCGCTCTTCTTCGCGTAGCGCGCGGCTCAAATCAGAAATCACGAGCAACTGGTGCGCGAGGCCGCCTTCGCGGAAACTGCCGCGGCGAATTTCCCATCGTCCCGATTTCCCTGGAAACGCGATGGATTCGATGTGCGGCCCTTCGTGGGCCAGGCAATTTGCCAAACCCAACTCGGCCGCGGTTCGTCCCATCAGGCGAACGGCAGGTTCGTCCAGGAGGCGTTCGCCGGCTCGGTTCACAAGCCGCAAACGTCCACTGCCGTCGAACGCAAACACCGCGACGTCAATTTCCTCCATCACCTTGCGGAGGAGCGTGGTGGCCTCAAGAGCGCCGAGGCGCTGGCGGCGCAGCGTGTCGCCCAGCGCGTTCACTTCGCGCAGGACTTCGCCGAGCACGTCGTCACGATTCGCTCCGCGCGCGCGGATTGAAAAGTCGCCCTCTCTCAACGCCGCAAGTAAATTGGAAAGCGTACGCATCGGGAAGACCACTCGTTGTTCAGCGCTGAAGGCGAAACCGAGCCACGCTGCGGCGATGACGACGGTGAGCGTCCACTGCACCCTGGGCGTGAAATTACCGAACCAGAGTAGAAGCAGCGCGACGCCCGTGCCTACGCCACCCGCCGCGAGAGCCAGCAGGAGGATGCGCCGCTCGTACGCAAGTGGACTCAAAGGTTGTATTTCTGCAGGCGGCGATAGAGGGCGCTACGGCTGAGACCCAGCGCTTTGCTGGCATGGCTGACGTTGCCGCCAAATCGCGCCAGCGCTTTCTGGATGAGCACGCGTTCCACGTCCTCGAGGCCCATGTCGTCGAGGCGCAACGCAGTGTCGCGCGAGACGCGCAGGCCGAGATCGCTCGCGCGCACTTGCTCGCCTTCCGCGAGGAGCACGGCGCGCTCCACGGAATGATCGAGCTCGCGCACGTTTCCCGGCCA
>PMAA01000023.1 GCA_003152355.1 Acidobacteriota bacterium
CTCTCAGAGTGGACTAAAAAAATCGGGGCCGCGCACCCCCAGAAGAGGACTCCAAACGAGCATACTCCAAGCCCCACTACCAGCACAGACATGAACGCATTCAGTGATTTATCAATTTGTTCCGACGATAGAGCGGGAGGTCCGCCGCATAGCGGGCAACGTTGACCCTCAAATGGGCGCGCGCATTTGACACAGTAAGGCAAGGGCGAAGCGGCCGTTACTAAGGCCTAGTTGATTACATCATGAATTCGACGTAGCGGAAATGAGGCCGGGAGTTTCGGGTTCCTCGGTTGCGAGGTTCGAGGAACTTGTCACTGGCCGGGGCAACGGGGCATCGGCCTAGCTTGACCAGCCACGCATTGCGCGAATTTTGTGCCCGGCTTCAATCTTAACGCCTTTCCACTTCCAGAAAGCCACTGAGGCCTCCCGCAGTCCATGCTGTGACGGTTCATCATCGGTGATTACGCTAAATTCTCACCATACTTCGAGTTAATTTGCCAGAATGGCAACATTGGTGATTCCAGCGAGTCGAATCTGATCAACAGCAATTTCGACATCTTTATTCTTAGCTCGGCGGTCCGCCGATAGGTAGATTTTCGGTTCGGAGCCCTCGCGAGTTGCGGCTTGGATCAGATTGTGCAGTTGTCCCCACGCGACTCGTTGGCCGCCAAAGAAGAAACGTCCATCCCTAGTGACCGCAATATGTATGGCGTCCTCGCGTAGCGCCCCCGGTTGTGACGTTGTGCTTCGAGCGTTAGGCAGATCCACGGGCACGCCGTAATGATAAGCAGGGATATTGCTCATAAACATAACTAGAAAAACGAGGAAAACACTAAGGAAGGGCATGAGGTCGATCGCCGGATAAATGTTTGGCCTTCTCCTTGCAACTCGCTGTGCTGCCGCCTTGCTAGGTGACCACACCGGTGGACCTCGTGTGTGATTCTTAGAAGCGCCCTCAACTATTAGACCCGACGTACTTCCGAAAGTGCCGCTTCACTTTGGGGGACGTTGCCGAAGGGTATCTACAATTCAATAAAATGAAGGTTCCAAGCCCTGATTAGTCGTGCCAGCTCAACCGGTCGATGCAACACCATCTAATCATTTGATCCGACAATACTTCCCCTGGAGAACTGATCTGTTTGGCTGTACTGGGTCAAAACCTAGCCAGGGGAGCGTCCCGGCTGATCTAACCTAGCGAGCGATTTTAGCTTTTGTTTTCAATGCAAGGTGGGCTCGAGCTGAGTGTTGCGTCGATCCATTGAGACCACCGCGTTAATCGGAAACTAGACCGCAATGTTAGATGACCCGAATCAATCAGGCACCGGCCCCTATCGTTGTGCGTGGAGCGCTCGGCGGAATCGCAGGAAACGGCCAGAAGCCGAGGGTTTCGAGTACACCGCAGCTATTTCCAGCCGCACACACCGTATTCGTCGGTCCTGGGGCCCGAGACGGCCTGAGGTGTCAGCTTTCGCGTTGCCAGATCGCCGATCACAAGGCGCGCAGCATTGAAGTCCACAAACATTACCTTCTTTGAATCAGGTGAGAAGACTGGGCCGATGGAAGACGCGACTTTGGAAAGTTGAAATTGGAATTTCCCATCGACCGAGCTGATGAAAATGGCGCCGTCGCCGGGAGGGTAGTCGCCCACCTCCGAGCCCGTCTCAATGGCGAGGAACCGTCCATCGGGTGACCAGTCAAAATTGAAAACGCCGCGCATGATCCTCACCGGCTTCTTCGAATCGAGCGGAAGAATCCATAAGTCAACCACGACACCCCCAGAGTCGTTTTGACTCTCGTCGTCTTCCGGGTCGGTCATCATGAATGCAATGCTCGATCCGTCCGGTGAGTATCTAGCGTTCCAGATTGTGGTAACCGCCTTATAAATCGTTTCGCGTTTGCCGGATTCCACATTGACTGTTTCGAGAAGGTTCGGGCCCTGCGGACCGAGCGAGGGATGAACAATGAATTTTCCGTCGGGTGAAAAACTGACGGACTCGTACCAAGGGCCGAGATCACGCGGCGCGTCCCCGCTCGGCGGATAAGATGCCAGGAACAGATCCCAGCTCTTCGTTCGAGCGAGGATGTCGTAAGCCAGGCTCTTCTGGTCCGGCGACCACGCAATGCTAGCGGCGTATCCATCGGTGACGTGGGCAAGAGTGACGGACCGCCCGTCGAGCAGCGAGAACACGGAGACGCTTTTCGCGTCCGCGTAGGCGACTAAATTTCCATCGGGTGAGAACACTGCAGCCCCGGCTTTGTCCGCGATCTTGCGCCGATTCATACCGTCCGGATCCGTCACGAAGAGCGCGCCGGCCTCCTTGATCAAGACCCGATTCCCTCGGTCCTGGGCGTGATCGGCGGAGGGACACAGGACGCCAAGTCCGAACACTATGACGAAGAGAAGAAATGCTCTCTTGTTGGGCATAAAGAGAAGTTCTTTCTGGAAATTAAGGATACTGCGGAGCGGCGCAGGGCGGCTGGCTCGTTCCACCAGAATTGCTTGTCAATTACTATACGGTCAGATTTAACCAGCAGAACGTGCGACTAGACGACGCAGAGATACATGGAATCAGTCCAAATCTTGAGTTTCCTATTCATCCACCCTCTCCAATAAAGGCTAAGTTCTGATAAATGCACTAATCCGAAACTAGCCCTCAATGTCCGATAACGCGACTATACGTGATCGCGACGTGGCGTTCGTCTGAACTCTGGAGCATTTGTTTAAGACGAACTGGCAGAGGAGTTCGTCGGTTCAAATCAAGCCGCCGCAACCAAAGTTTCTTGTCTTTCACTCGGGGCTGATACTTTCGATGCTGTGGGTTGTTAAGTGATATCGAATCGAATTTTCGGTCTAACAAAATCAAAAAACGACCTACTTTGAGACCGCACGTGCTGCACTCTTAATTAAATCCGCTACCTCCTTCGGATGTGAGACGTAGACGCAGTGGCTGGCGCCTGCGACTTCGACCGTATGGCTGTTGGCCCGCTTGGCATACCAACGTTCCAAGTCCGGGCTGATCGTTCGATCGCTTCCGGACACCACCATCCAGCTCGGTTTGGTTCTCCAGGCAGCCGCGGTGATCGTCGCTGAGAAATTGTCCGCAAAGTTGAACACCTGCGATCTCGCCATGAAAGCGGCCTGCTCGGCCGGCAGGTCCGCAGCGAACAATTCATGAAATTGTCCCGGATCGATATACGTGAAACCGTCCGGTGTTTTCTTTATGGCACCCGATTTGGCCAGGTCGCTTGGGAAGCGCTTTCCGTCGTCAGCCTCATTCTCTCCAGTATCTGGCATGTGCGCCGCGACGTACACCAAGCCGACCACCGATGGATCCGCGCCCGCTTCCGTGATTACGGATCCCCCATAGCTGTGCGCGACAAGAATGCACGGCCCATCCTGCAGGGCGAGCACAC
>PMAA01000279.1:0-84979 GCA_003152355.1 Acidobacteriota bacterium
TTGGCGTGATGTACCCTCCATAGAATTGCTGCGTGCCCTCCGCGGTCGTGCAGAGCACGTCCTCCGTTCCGCCGCCGATAACCTCCTGAAACACGTCATTCTGTTCCTCGAAATCGAGAAACTCCGGCCCCGAAAAAAAGCCCCGGCCATACTCGCGCGTGCTCGCGCTGTCATGAATACGNNCGTTGTCGATCACGCTGAACATTGCGGTCGAGGCGCCGATTCCGAGCCCCAGCGTCACCACGGCAACCGCCGTGAAACCCGGCTTCTTCAGCAGCACGCGCGCTGCGTATCGGAAATCTTTCGCCAGACCTTCAAGCATCGGATCCTCCCCACAAAATCAAAGGAGACCCTGAAACCAGGCGATAATGCTCCAGATCGACAGCGATTGTCGCCTCATCACGTCACGTTTTTATCATAATCAGACGCCTCATACGCGGCGTTCCCATCGCACGCCCTAGGCGCGCCGCGGCACGCCCTAGCCTGCGCCCATCCCAAGCTATCGCGGCGGCGGGGAAAGGCGACACGATTCTACCCATTCTATTCGAATAACCCTTTGATTTATATTGACATAAAAGTATAGTTCGCGCTATACTGACGGCATGCACTCCAGATATATCGCGCATGGCGACCAATTCACTCCGATGCGCTTCAACTCTTCTAGAATCAACACTTCCAAAAAACATGGGAGGGGGTGGGGGCACATCATCGAGCGGTGTCGCGCCCGGAGCGCACCTGTGATACAAATCATGCGCAATCAACACGATTCCGGGCAACGACATCCCCAGGAGGGCGAACGATGAAGGCACGCACTGCGGTTGTGGGTCTGGCTCTCGCCCTTTCGATGGCATGCGGCGGCAGCGTCGCGCTGCACGCGGCGACGAAAGCGAAAAATCCCAGGAGGGCCACGGTGGAAACCAGCGAATACGGAAAACTTGCGGACGGCACGCCGGTCCAACTCTTCACGCTCACGAATTCCAAAGGCGCCGTCGCCAAAATCACCAATTTCGGCGCCACGCTCACCGAGGTTTGGATGCCCGACCGCACCGGCCGCAAGCGCGATATCGTCCTCGGCTTCGATAGCCTCGATGGCTACGTCGGAAAAGAGCCTTACTTCGGAGCGACCGTGGGCCGCTATGCGAATCGCATCGCCAATGGCCAATTCACGCTCGACCGAAAAGCGTATCAGCTCGCGATCAACGATCCGCCGAATTCCCTGCATGGCGGAACNNTCGGTGAAATTCAGCTACCACAGCCCCGACGGCGAAGAAAATTATCCCGGCAATCTCGACGTCACCGTGCAATACACGCTCACCGACGACGACGAACTAAAGCTCGACTACACGGCCACGACCGACAAAGCCACGATCGTCAATCTGACCAATCACACGTATTGGAATCTGGCGGGCGCCGACAGCGGAGACGTGCTGAAGCAAGTTCTGATGTTGAACGCGGACAGCTACACTCCCGTGAACGCAAACTTGATCCCCACCGGCCAAATCCTCCCCGTCGCCGGCACGCCCTTTGATTTCACCAAACCCATGGCCATCGGCTCGCGCATCACCGATCCTTCGGTTCAATCGCACAAAGGGTACGACAACAACTACGTCGTGAATGGAGCGCCCGGCGCGATGCGCCTCGCCGCCCGCGCCACTGATCCTGATTCCGGCCGCACCATGGAAGTCTGGACCACGGAGCCCGGCATCCAGCTTTACACCAGCAACTATCTCGATGGCACACTGAACGGCAAGCGCGGAATTCACTACAAACAGTACGGCGCCTTCGCGCTTGAAACGCAACACTTCCCCGATTCAATCAATCATCCCAATTTCCCCTCCACGATCCTCCGGCCCGGCTCGACCTTCCAGTCGCAGACGATTTACAAGTTTTCGACGGAAAAAGGGGCCAACTAGGCGTAGTGCATTTTACGTTTCGGATGCGCCAAGACTTTCCTCCGTTAAGCCGTGCAATCGCATATCCTAGAACAAGCGATTCTAGCCTCTGGCTTCTTAGGGCTCTGCCGATCGCCGGATCCCTCTCGACTCTCCGATTGGAGTCTCTGTTGAATTACGGAAAGGTGGATTCATGCGTTACCTTGTGACCGGCGGCGCCGGATTTATCGGCTCGAACTTGGTGGACGAGCTCGTTCGCCGCGGCCAGAGTGTCGCCATACTTGACGACCTTTCGTCCGGCAAAGAAAAAAATCTCCAAAACGCGGCATCGAAGATCGATTTCCACAAAGGCAGCATTACCGACCTCGCAGCGGTGCAATCCGCGTGCAACGGCGCCGACTACGTAATCCACTTGGCAGCGCGCACTTCTGTGCCGCGTTCGGTCGCGGATCCCATCGAAACCAACCGCGTGAATATTGACGGCACNNAAAGTCGAAACCATGGTTCCTCATCCGATTTCTCCCTACGGCGTGACGAAATTCGTCGGCGAAATGTATTCCGAAGTCTTTGGGCGGGTATACGGCCTCGAAAACGCTTCTCTCCGCTACTTCAATGTATTCGGGCCGCGCCAGGACCCAACGTCTCAATACTCAGGCGTGCTTTCGCGATTCATGCTCGCGGTTCTCGAGGGCTCTCAGCCCATCGTCTATGGCGACGGTGAACAGTCGCGCGACTTCACTTTCGTCGAGAACGTCGTCGATGCAACGTTGCGGGCATGCGAGGCGCCGGGGGCATCGGGGAAAGTTTTCAACGTTGGCACCAGCTCGCGGATCACACTGAACCAGGTTTTGAAACAGCTGGAAAAAATTTCAGGAAAACCCATTCAGGCAAAATATGATCCTCCGCGCACCGGAGACATTTTGCACTCTCAAGCAGACATCACCCTCGGCCGCACGTTGCTCGGCTATATCCCCAGCGTGGATTTCAGCGCCGGCCTCCAACGCACGTGGGATTGGTACAAGCAGACGTACGCAAAGAAATAGTGGAGAATGCCAAGCTTGCTGCTACTTTCGTCATCCGCAGCAGCAGAGTCTATTTCGGCAAGAAACCACTACAGGTAAACTATTGAGGTTCCCGGAGACTACATCTTGCGCGTGGGTCTGATTGGTTGGAGAGGCATGGTCGGCAGCGTCCTCATGCAGAGGATGCGCGAGGAGAATGATTTCCTCGGCATCGAGCCAATCTTCTTTTCCACTTCAAATATCGGAGGCCCTGCGCCCAAGGAATCAGGCGATGGCAGCAAGCTGAAAGATGCGAAAGATTTAAAGATGCTCGCGGCTTGCGACACCTTGATCAGTTGCCAGGGCGGCGACTATACAACGGAGATTTACAGCCCGCTGCGCAAGAGCGGGTGGAAGGGCTACTGGATCGACGCCGCCTCCACTCTTCGCATGGCCGACGACGCAGTCATCATCCTCGATCCCGTAAACGCGGACGTAATTCGAGACGGTCTGACAAAAGGCGTGCAAGCTTTCGCGGGCGGCAATTGCACCGTCAGCCTGATGCTGATGGGCGTTGGCGGACTTTTCAAGTCGCGATTGGTCGAATGGATGACGACGATGACATATCAAGCCGCGTCCGGCGCTGGCGCTGCCAAGGTCTTGGAATTGGTCAAGCAAATGGAATACATCACCGTTCCGACTCGCGCGACTCCGTCCGAAAACGCTCTAGAAGTGGATCGCATGGTGACCCACGCGCAGCGAGACTCTGGCATCCCCACCAAGGAATTTGGCGCGCCTCTAGCCGGCAGCCTGATTCCGTGGGTCGACCGCCCCATGCCGGATGGGCAAACCCGCGAAGAATGGAAGGGCATGGCCGAAACAAATAAGATCATGGGCCTGCATCCTCCCGTGCCGGTGGATGGCATCTGCGTGCGCGTGGGTACGATGCGCTGCCATAGTCAGGCATTGTGCATAAAGCTCAACAAAAATGTGCCGCAACAGGATATTGAACAGATCCTTGCCAACAGCAATCCGTGGGTGCGCATTATTCCAAATAATCAGGAATCCACCGTGCGTTGCCTCACGCCAACAGCAGTCTCCGGATCGCTCAACGTTGCGGTCGGGCGGCTGCACAAGTTGAAGCTCGGTCCGGAATTCCTCGGGGCCTTCACAGTAGGGGACCAGCTTCTATGGGGAGCTGCGGAACCGCTCAGGAGAATGCTCGGCATCCTTCGCGAGCATTTGGGAAACTAGATCAGGGCAATAGCTGTTCGTTGCTTGTTATTTCGTGGGAAATTCTTCCGGTTCCATCAATCCCAATTGAAATTCGCGATGGGTGCTCAGCAGGCCGGCTTTCACGTCGTTCCGCCCAACCACGAAAGATACGTTGCAATCCGAAGAACCCTGCGCGATTGCAATGATGTCCACATTCTCGCGCTGCAACGCGTTAAAAGTGCGCCCGATGATCGCGGAAACTTCGCCCATGTTTTGGCCGACGACGGTTATGATTCCAATCGTCGAGTCGAGCGTAATGTGGTCCTCGATTTCGACCGCCAGTTCCTGTTCGAACTCCCGGCGCAGAGCTTCAACCGTCGCTTTGGCTAGCGCCGATGGGACCACGAATCGCACATCGTTTTGCGAGGAAGAATGAAGGATCAGCAGTACGTCGGCTTGCGCCGCAGCGATTGCCGTGAACGTGCGTGCAAGTACGTTCGCCACACTAGCCATGGCTGGGCCACCAACTCGAATTAAGGCTGCATCGCTAAACGCAGTAAGTGCCTTTACGCCGCCGTCGTTTAAGGAACCCTCCGGCGTTACTTTCGTCCCGGTTTTTTCGGGAGCAAATGTGTTGCGGATCCAAAGCGGTGTATGAGTTTGCATCAAGGGACGTAGAGTTTTCGGATGCAGAACTTTCGCGCCAAAGTGCGCGAGTTCGGCAGCTTCTCGGTAGGAAATTTCAGGTATCGTGCACGCGCCGGGCACCATGCGTGGGTCCGACGTCAGCACGCCATCCACATCCGTCCAAATCGTCACTTCATCAGCGCAGAAAGCCGCACCCAAAATTGTCGCGGAATAGTCGGAACCGCCGCGTCCCAAAGTCGTGAGCTCGCCGTCCAACGTAGCCCCAATGAACCCTGTTATCACCGGAACGATGCCATTCTGCAGCAGCGGCCGTACACGCGCTTCGCAGCGCTCGCGCGTAAGGTCCATGAGAGGCTCGGCACCTCCGAAGCAATCGTCAGTCACTAATACTTCTGTAGCTTCTATCGCCTCGCTGGGAACTCCATGCTCGGTCAAAGCCGCCGCAAGAAGAGGCGCGGAGAGACGTTCGCCAAGGCTGGAAATGGCGTCCCGGGCCCGGAGGGTCAACTCACGCGATAGGCTCGTTTGCCGGCACAAATCGCTCCCTTCCTGCAAAACTGAATTCGTTTTCTGACGCAATCGTTCCAGCTCGGCGGCTGAATGAATCAAAGTCTGAGCGGCCAGCTCGTGCTGGCTCCGTAGCTCTTCTAGAATACTTGCGGCCGCGGGATAGTTTCCCGCCTCCGACTGCAGAGCTGCGCTGACTAACTTGTTTGTTACACCACTCATCGCCGAGACAACGACTACCAAATCGCTATCGCGCGACGTAGACCGAACGATCTCCATCACCCGCGCAATGCAATGCGCGTCGCCAACGGATGTTCCACCAAATTTTATGACTTGAAGCGGCCTGTTCCCGCTCTCCTGAGCTCGGGAGTGGCCGTTGCGCCGGACCGCGACTCCATCGGGAATGAATTCTGAAGCCATCGCGGCGCCGTCTGGCGCGTGAACGAGAGAGAGTGCGTTTCCGTTTGAACGCCCCGAGCGGTTGCCAATTGTCTCTGCAGAACTATCGGCCGGACCGAGCGAGCGAGAATCGTGGGCATTGGGTAAAATACTCATGGCCGCGGCAGCCGCGCCTCCAGGAAAGCCTTACTCGGTTCTTTTTGCGAAAACCACGAGCGCCAGTTTCGCTGCTTCCGCAAGCACGCGCGAAGTAACGCGGGTTCTTCCCACGGAACGTCGTGGTAACCCGACTGCAGAAACGGGCTGACCGGATTCCGTAGCCATTCCTGCGGAAAGAAAACGATCGTGTCGTTCTCGGTGACCTTTGTCGTTTCACCCACAACTCCGCCGGACATTGCGGCATGCATCGCCGCCGGCAGGTCGCGCCCCGGTCCCAGTCGAAGATGGCCCACTTGAGTCGGTCGTGAATTAATTTCGATGAGGTATGCCTTCCCTGTCTCTGCTTCCAGCATGAAATCGAAGCCTACGAACCCCGTAAGATTCAGGCGGCGTACCATCTTTTCCGCGGCGGAGATCATGTCAGGATCTTTGATCAGCCGCACGACACTTGCCGGGGCATTCGAGCTCTGCTTGCACAGCACCTCAAAATGCAGCGCGGCGAGCACGATGCCGTTCGAGCAAACGACTAAACTCGTCGCTTCACGGCCGCCAACATACGCCTGCGCGTTCACAACATTTTGGCGGCGAGTCAGGAATGGCCAAACCAAAGTTGTGTCACGGTCCAGAAGAACTCTTTTCGCCACCCGCGCCGCAATTGGCGGCTTTCGCAGCCTTCGAAATGCGCGCTCTGCTTCGCGTTGCGATCGCACAACCCTTACGCCTTCGCCGCCCCACGTGCCGTTTGCTTTAATCACTGCCGGATAGCCCATCCGCGCGCCCCACTCCCTGAGCTCGCGGATATTCGCGATCATCTGTGTCTTAGGAGTGCGGATGCCCTCTTCTTCGGCGAGATGTATAAAGTCGGCTCTGGAATACACGATCGGAAAGCTCTTCGGGTCGCCGAGGGAACGCTCGATCAGTGCGCAAGTGCTGTCTCCAGCGCTGCCCTTGCTTCGTTCCAGATTGTAGAGTTCATGCAGATGCTGCACGGCAAGGTCATCGCCCGGAATAATAAAATCTGGCTTTGCACGCTCGATGGCTTTTGCGAACGACTCGACTGGATAAAGGCCGCTATATTCGTATATTTCTTGCGCGACGCTCGTTGTGCGCAGCGGGTGATCCGCAGTGCAGACAGCCTTGACGATGCATCCCGCGTCCGTTAGGGCCATCATCAGCCTTGCGGTCGAGAACCATCGCAGCGTCGTGGCCACTAGAACGGTCGGTTTCACCTTGCCGGATCCTCCGTTATCCTGCGCGCGCGAGATATTTCGGTCCAGTTCGCATATATAGAGGCGCAATCGACCAGCCAAAGTCGTGCCAGGCATGCCCTGGCTTAATCGATGCTAGACCGCTGAAAACAAAGGATTTCACGACCGACAAATTGTGGCTGTTTGCATATTCCTGGTACGTTTACAGAAAGCCACTTCTCAATCGTGGGAAATCAGTTTCTATCTAGCCGGGCCCGGAGATGCCGTGCGGATCTCGGTCCGCGCCCTACTCTGCAGGGCGGCAGAGGTTCATTTTGACTATTGTTTTCTTGTGTATGCTTTTGACAATAAAAATCTTGGCCGCCGGTCTATGGTCTTACAATTAACTACCACTCATAAGCCTACACAGTTGTGTGCTGGATTGGGCAGATTTCGGACGGTTGCGTGCTAATGTCAAACGTCCATCTTTTTACCGAAGGAGTTTTGTAGATGTGCGGAATTGTTGCCATTTTCTCGCCGGCCGCCCCGATCTCCAGGGTGGCTCTCGAAAACGCGACGAAAGCCCTTCGTCATCGAGGCCCTGACGGCCAGCGCTATTGGGTATCTCCTGACGGACAGGTAGGTCTCGGACACGCACGCCTGAGCATCATTGACCTGACCACCGGCGATCAGCCCATCCCTAACGAGGACGGCTCCCGGCAAATCATCGTAAACGGCGAGTTCTACGATTACGAATGCATACAAAAGGAGCTTGAACAGGCCGGGCATCATTTGAAGACCCGCTCGGACAGCGAAATAGCCCTTCATCTTTACGAGGATCTCGGCGCTCACTGCCTGAACCGGCTGCGCGGCGAGTTTGCGATCGTAATTTGGGATGGCGTGAATCGGACGCTGTTTGCCGCGCGCGACCGCTTCGGTATCAAGCCGCTCTTCTACGCGCTCCACGACGGAGCGTTATATTTCGCTTCCGAAGTGAAAGCTCTCTTTGCCGCAGGAGTGCCCGCTCGCTGGAATCCTCAATCCTTGTATGACGTCGCCAACTTTAGCGGTCACCAGACGCGAACCTTATTCGATGGAGTTTTTCAGATCCCTCCCGGACATTACTTGGTCGCGACTGACAAGCGCATCCAGTTGAGCCGGTACTGGGATTTTGATTACCCACGGGCAACCGATCACGTTCCAGAGCGTTCGGATGCCGAGTACGCTGAGGAATTCCGCTATGTTTTTGAAGAATCCGTCCGGATGCGCCTTCGCGCGGACGTTCCGGTTGGTTGCTACCTCAGCGGAGGAATCGACTCTTGCGCGATTGTTGGCCTGGCGGCGCGTCACCACAGTCAGGCTATCCGAGCATTCACACTGAGATTTGATCGTCCTGAGTACGACGAAGGCGAAGTCGCCAAAGAAATGGCTGCGCGAGCCGGTGCGGAATTCTACCCAATCCCTGTTCGGCTCGATGACCTCGCGGACAATTTCTGTGACGCGACAAGCCAGTCCGAAGTCCTTTGCGTTAACGCCCACGGCGTCGCCAAATACCTGCTGAGTCGCGCTGTGCGCGATGCTGGATACAAGGTGGTGCTTACGGGCGAGGGCTCGGACGAAATCATGGGAGGCTATCTGCATTTTGGCAGGGACATGATGCTTTCCAATCAACTGAGTCCCACTCCCTTCGCCTCGCTTCCCGCCAATGGCAAAGGTCCTTTGGAGGGCGTAAAGCGCGTTCTCGGTTTCGTCCCCTCCTGGATCCAAACCGCAGGCGCCCAATCGGCAAAGGTACGCGGCATTTTTGCTGATTCTTTCCTGCAAGAATTTAAAGAGAGAGAAGCGTCTCGCAGTTTGTTGAACGACATTGATGTCGCCGGCCAGATCACCGGGCGCCACCCCTTGAATCAGTCGCTCTACCTCTGGTCAAAAACGGTGCTCCCTAACTACCTTCTTACCAACCTCGGAGACCGCATGGAAATGGCCCATTCGATCGAGGGCCGAGTGCCCTTCCTCGACCATCGCTTGGTCGAGCTCATTCGCTCCCAGCCGGTAACACAAAAGATCCACGGATCAACTCAAAAATACGTGCTCAGAGAAGCTGTGCGTGACGTCGTCACCGATACCGTCTACCGCAGGCCGAAGCATGTTTTTCAGAGTCCGCCGGCCACCCTCGATCCTAACGGAAAATTCAATACACTCGTGCAGGACGTGCTTCGAGGCCCGATTCTTCGCTCAATTCCATTGTTCGATCAGCAGAAAGTGGTGACCCTGCTCGACAGTCTGCACGCCGGACAGGAAGGCTTGCGTGTCGCGAACGACCATGTTTTGCTCATAGCCCTAAGCGCGTGCGTGCTCCAACAGCGCTTTCAGCTTTCTGCCTGACCGCTCCGGCAGACGGAGTGCCTGCGGCCACCTGCCCGGCCGTACAGGTAATGACTAATGATGACCATGAGCCCGAAAGTGGCGCACATACGGCCCTGTTCTGAAATAATCTTGAATGCCGGTACGGCGCGGCTAAGTCAGAGCGTTCGTTTTGATAAGCAGGATCTCCGGGCGATGCAAAGGGAATTTCTCTTTCGGCCAACTTGGTCCGCGTCCATCGATGACGGTCGTCGGACGAGGCGGTGAGTTTGAAGAACTTTGTCTGTTACGAGCATGCACGGAAGCCTCACCAATTCGACGTAGAAGTTTGCTTAACCTCCGCGGAACTTTTCTCGGAAGGGGTAAACACTTGTCCTTCATGGACAACCAAGTTCTCCCCATCTGCGTTCCCGGCGTACCACGCCGCTGATATCAAATATGTTACAAGATTGCTGGCGGTCACAAAATTGCCATCNNTCACGCTCGAATTCTTCGGCGCCCAATTTGGGATAAAGGCTACGGAAATGACCACTGCGATTCATACGATTGAGGCCCAAACGGCCGACAATAATCTACAAAGGAGTAGCGCTCGTCTAACTATGACTGAGATAGCCATCATCGGCGCGGGCCCCTACGGCCTCTCCGTCGCCACGCACCTGAAACGCAAAGGTATACCCTTCCGCATTTTTGGCCGTCCCATGGATAGTTGGTTGCGGCACATGCCGAAAGGCATGCTCCTGAAGTCTGACGGCTTCGCCTCAACAGTTTCTGATCCGGAAGAGAGCTTCACCCTAAAACATTTTTGCGCTGAACGCGGAATTGAATACGCCGACCTCGGGACTCCCGTGAAACTCGAGACCTTCGCGGCGTTTGGTCTCGCGTTCAAGGATCGCTTCTTGCCGGAGCTTGAGGACAAGCTCGTAACCAGTCTCGAGAAGTTGTCGAATGGTTTTCAGCTGCAACTGGATAGCGGAGAGGTTGTCGTGGCCCGGAGAGTGGTGCTGGCGGTGGGAATCACCCATTTCGCGTTTACCCCGCCTGATCTGGCGCAATTGCCGCAGGAATTTGTCTCTCATAGCTTTGCTCACCACGACCTCGAACGATTCCGAGGCCGCAGCGTTGTGGTCTTGGGCGGTGGTTCTTCCGCCATTGATATGGCAGCTTTGCTCGCCGAAAACGGAGCGAATGTTCAGCTCGTGGCTCGGGCGCCGCAACTGAAGTTCCACGAAAGGCAGGCGCCGGATAAACGACAGCCCTTCTGGGAAAAAATTCGACATCCGAAGTCAGGCCTTGGCCCCGGCTTGAAATCGCGCTTCTGTAGCAACTGGCCCCTTGCTGTGCACTTTCTGCCTCAAGATGCCCGGCTGAAGCTGGTGAAAACGCACTTGGGCCCGGCAGGAGGATGGTTCGCGAAGAAAATGATCGAAGGACGCGTGCCTCTCGTGCTTGGTTACTCGGTCGAAAGCGCGCAAGTCAAGGACGACAAGGTTCGCCTGGCGCTCCGCGGACGCGACGGCAGCACTCGCGAGATTTCGGTGGATCACGTGATTGTCGCCACCGGTTACCGCGTAAATCTCGAGCGCTTGAACTTCCTCAGCGACGACATTCGCGCCAACGTCAAGACCGTTGAAAACGCACCCGCGCTTTCCTCCAGTTTTGAATCGTCTCTGCCAGGACTCTACTTCGTCGGAGTTTCCGCTGCGAACAGCTTCGGCCCCCTGATGCGTTTCGCTTACGGTGCAACTTTCGCCGCACGTCGCGTCACACAAGACGTTGCCAAAGCGCTCGCCCGCGATCCCGCTTATGTTCCCGCCGCCTCCGCTTCCGAGGTCGCCAAGTATTCGAAGGTCGGGGCTCACACTCCGAGATAACATCTGATGAAGCGAGAGACGATTGCAATTCATGTTGGTTACGACGGTGACCCCGTAACCAAAGCCGTAGCGGTGCCCATTTATCAAACGGTTGCCTTCGAGTTTGATAGCGCGGAGCATGGCGCTGCGTTGTTCAATCTCGAAGTTCAAGGGAACATCTATACCCGCATCGGCAATCCCACCAACACAGTCCTCGAGAAACGCGTTGCCGCGCTCGAAGGCGGCGTGGAGGGCCTGAGTGTCAGTTCGGGGATGGCTGCCATCCACTACGCGCTCATGAACATCACGGAAGCCGGCAACAACATTGTTTCTCTCCCTCAGCTGTACGGCGCCACTTACACGCTGCTCGAGCACATTTTTCCGAAACAAGGGGTCGCGGGCCGTTTTGCGAAGAGCGATCGCCCCGAGGATGTCGAGAAACTGATCGACGAAAATACCAGAGCCGTATTCTGCGAAAGCGTAGGGAATCCTGCCGGAAACGTCGCGGACATCGAGGGGCTCGCAAGAGTTGCCCACAAGCACGGCGTGCCTTTGATCGTCGACAACACCGTGGCAACGCCAATCCTGCTTCGCCCCATCGAGTACGGCGCCGATATCGTCGTCCATTCCATGACCAAGTTCATGGGCGGCCACGGAACTTCGATTGGCGGAATGATCGTTGACAGCGGAAAATTCCCCTGGCGCGATTATCCCGACCGCTATTACATGCTCACCCGTCCGGAGCCCGCTTATCACGGCGTCGTTTACGTCGAACATTACGGCGCTGCCGCATTCGTCGCCCGTTGCCGCACTGTAGCCCAGCGAAACACTGGCGCCACGATGTCGCCGTTCAATGGCTTTCTGTTTCTTCAGGGTGTCGAGACCATGGCGCTCCGCGTAGAGCGCCACGTCGAAAACGCCCGAAAGGTAGCCGAATTTCTCCGCGATCACCCGCGAGTCGCGTGGGTCAACTATGCCGGATTTCCCGACAGCCCTTTGTATCCCATGGCAAAGCGCTACCTGGGTGACAACTGCGTTTCCCTTCTGACGTTCGGAGTGAAGGGCGGCTTCGAAGCCGGTACGAAGTGTTTCAACGCGCTCAGCTTGTTCAAGCGCATGGTCAACATGGGCGACGCCAAGTCGCTCGCCTGCCATCCGGCTTCGACCACGCATCGGCAGATGTCGGCGCCAGAGCAGGCCAAGGCCGGCGTGCGGCCGGAGATGATCCGGCTCAGCGTCGGCANNACGGTATGACGTCGAGGAATTGCGCCCGTAACGCAGGCCACGGAGTCCTACCGTGCCGCTATTAATTGACGGCGGCCGCGTCCCCACACGTTGGGCGGAGAGGATATCTTCGCGCCCGGCGGAGTCAGCCGGCCGTTTCGCCTCACGAGCGCAGAGCATCAACGTCGCGCTGATTAACAACATGCCGGACGCGGCACTCGAAGACACCGAAATGCAATTCTTCGAACTCCTCGACGCTGCCGCGGGCGATGTCCCCGTAAACGTTCAGCTTTACTCGCTGCCTGAGCTTCCCCGAACCGAACGAGGTCAGCAGCATTTGGACAAGTTCTATTTCAATTACGACGATCTCTGGAAGACCCGCTTTGACGGCGTCATCATCACGGGAACGGAGCCGCGCCAACCCGCCTTAAGCGCTGAGCCCTACTGGCAAACTCTCACCGATACTTTGGACTGGGCAGCGAACAACACAATCTCGACAGTCGCGTCATGCCTGGCCGCTCACGCCAGCGTCTTACACAGTGACGGGATTCCGCGTCACCGCCTCGAAGATAAAAAGTTCGGCGTGTTCGACCACAAAAAACCTACCGAGCATCAGCTAACCAGGAATCTCGCCGAGTCGGTGCGAATTCCGCATTCCCGCTGGAACGAACTGCGCGAAGACCCGCTCGCATCCTGCGGCTACACGGTCCTCACCAAATCCGCTGAAGCCGGCGTGGACCTGTTCGTGAAGAAAATAGGAAAAAGCCTCTTCGTCCATTTCCAGGGCCATCCGGAATACGGATTGAGAAGCCTCCTGAAGGAATACCGGCGCGATATCCGGCGATTCCTCAATCAGGAAAGAGACACATACCCGTCGATGCCTCACGGATACTTTGATACGCACTCGCGAAAGCTTCTCGCAGATTTTCAACAGAATGCACTGTCTCAGCCACGCGAGGAAATCCTCGAGTCCTTTCCCGAAGCCGCGATATCAGATGCCTTGCAAAACACGTGGCAGGCATCGGCTGCGCGCCTGTACAAGAACTGGCTGCAATACATCGCGGAGGGAAAGGCGGATGCTCCCGCATTTGCAACGGTGTCCCCTGTCGAATCCGGTGTGTCGGTTACTCGCGACGCAAACGCACGCGTCAAGCATTAGCCGTTTCGTTTAGCATTGCTCCCGGGAACACGACGGCCCAATTGCGCTCGCCAAGAGACTTAAAGCACCTATGATCGAAGATCAAGTACCCCAGATCATTCAATCCCTACCCGCCCGAATCAGCGACATTGTCACGCCCTGGGCGGATCGTTCGCCAAATCATCCCGCGCTCGTCGAAAATTCCGGAACATGGACGTATCGTGAATTGGCCTCCGCGATCACCGAGACCCAAGCATGGCTCGTCCAGAGCGGCGTGCGTCCCGGCGATCGTGTGCTAATCGTCTGCGAAAACTGCCGCGCGTTTGTGGCGCTCCTGCTGGCACTCGCTGGTCTCGACGCCTGGCCAGTGCTGGCGAGCGCACTCCTGTCTGCGCGGGAGATGGATTTAATCCGCGATCACTGCGGCGCACGTCGCGTGCTCTACACGACTGGCGTTTCGCACCTCGCGAGGGAACATGCCAAGCGCCACGGCGCGGTCATTGAGACGGTGAAGTCTCTCGGCCCGATCGGCGTCGGTTCGCTGAACCAGGAAGTCGCGCCAGAGCTGATCGATTCGAATCCTCTGAATCGTGTAGCCGTTTTGATCTACACGTCCGGCACCACCGGGCTGCCAAAAGGAGTGATGCTGACGCACAGAAACCTCCTGTATCTGGCTGCAGTCTCCGCGAAAATACGTTCGTTGGCTCCTGAGGATCGCATGTACGGCGTTCTTCCGATGTCGCACGCTGTAGGTCTTTCGGTGGTGCTTCTCGGGACATTACTCAGTGGCGCGACTCTTTATTTGTCGCCGCGCTTTGATCCCGTGGCAGCTTTCGCGTCCCTGCAGAAAGACGGAATAACGATCCTGCTGGGCGTCCCAGCGATGTTCGCCTTGCTGGTCGAATACGCCAAGTCCAAGGGGCTCGCGTCCTTGAAGTTTCCCTCTCTTCGAATCATTTCGTCCTCCGGCGCTCCACTTCACGCCGCACTTAAAGTGGCGATCGAAAAGCTCTTCGTTGGAATGGTTCTCTACAATGGATATGGCGTGACGGAATGTTCTCCCACCATTGCTCAGGCAAGAGTGGAAGACCCGCGCACAGACGTTTCCGTTGGCCGCGTGTTTCCCGGCTCTGAAATCGCTTTGATTGGCGCTGACGGCAAACCGGTCGCCGAAGGAGAGGTGGGCGAGCTGCGTGTGCGTGGTCCGCATGTCATGAAAGGCTATTACCGCGCTCCGGATGAAACGGCTGCCGTGATCGACCCGGATGGATGGTTCAATACGCGCGATCTGGCCCGATTGGAAGGTGTGAATCTCTTCATAGTGGGGCGCACAAAAGAACTCATCGTTCGATTTGGATTTAATGTGTATCCCGCTGAAGTCGAAGCCGTGCTGAACACTTATCCAGGCGTCGCCCGATCCGCTGTGATTGGACGAAATGCGGAGGGAGTGGACGGAGGAGAAGAAGTCATAGCTTTCGTTCAGCCTTCGCCGGGCTCAATACTCACGCCCGAAGAGTTGGCGGAACATGCCGAGAAGCATCTTTCGCCATACAAAAGGCCAACTCTCATCCAGCTCGTCGCCACCATGCCTGTAACTCCGACAGGAAAAGTCGCCAAGGACGCACTGGCAAAGTTGGTGGCCTCCAGCACCCCATCCGTTTGACTTCGATTCGAATCCTCGCACCTAAACGTCCACCTGAATCAAACTTGGTCCCTCGCCTTCGAAGCCATTTCGCAGCGCCTGCTGAAACGCCTCCACTGTTGTCGGGCGCGTGGCGGGAACACCCATGCCTTTCGCCAGCGATACCCAATCGAGGTCGGGACGCCCGATCTCAAAGAGACTGAGTGCTCGCGGTCCCGGTTCACCCAGTTTGAGACCCGAAAACTCGCGCTTCAGAACTCCGTAAACGCGGTTCGCGAAGACCACCGTCGTGACGTTAAGATTTTCGCGCGCCATGGTCCATATCGCCTGTAGGGTGTACATTCCGCTCCCGTCGGCAGTGAGGCACAGCACGCGCCGATCCGGGCAAGCAACCGCAGCTCCCACCGCCTGCGGCATGGCGATCCCGATTGAGCCGCCCGTGCATGCCAGCCAATCGTGCGGGGGAGCTCCGCGCGTGGCTGCCATCAGCCCGCGGCCCGAGGTCATGGACTCGTCGCAGACGATCGCATTTTCCGGAAGAGTGGCTCCTACCGAGCCCGCGATACCCTGCAACGTAATCTCGCCGCTCGGCAAGGAAGCCCGTTCGGCCTTCGCAGCAACCACTGATGTGCCACTCGGCGACGCACCGCTTGGCGATTTACCGCTGGACGATTTACCGCGCGAAGATAACGCATCTTCGAGCGATTCCACTGCGCCAACATAATCTTCGCCCGGCCGTGCGAGCGTGAAAATGCCGCACTCAGGTTGAGTAAGAACGCTGCTCTTGTCAGGATAAGCAAAATAGGCAACCGGAGCTGACGCGCCCACCAGAATAAGCTGTCGGAACTCCCTGAGCTGATCCACCGCTTGCTCAAGTGGATAGTGAATGCGTTCAGCCACCGGAACTCCGGCGCCGCGCTCAAGACGTGCAAAAGGATAAGGCGCAAGCAGCTTTGCGCCCGTGGCTGCCGCAATCCGTCCAGCGGCGGCGAGTCCTTTGCCGTAGAGCGTGTCTCCAGAGAGAAGCAGCGCCGTTCGCACGCCCGAGCGCAGCATGGCAGCCGCATGCTCGATGTTCTCCGCGCTCGGCAGCGGCGCTCGAGGTACCGGCGGAATCGCGGGCACGGCGCCGCCCTCGCTCCAGGCAACATCCGCGGGAACGATCAGAGTGGCAATCTGTCCCGGTTGGGTTCGCGCTGCAACAATCGCATCGGCGGCATCGCGGCCGGTTTCGCTTGCTTTCTGCGATGTCCGCAACCACCGGGAATACGGACGAGCGAATGCTTCAACATCGGAAGCGAGTGGAGTGTCATAACGAAGGTGAGAAGCCGGATGTTGGCCGATCAAATTCACCATCGGGATTTGCGCGCGGCTCGCATTGTGCAAATTCGCCAGGCCGTTGGAAAAGCCTGGTCCGAGATGAAGCAAAGTGCACGCCGGCTTTTCCACCATTCGCGCGTAGCCGTCGGCCGCTCCCGTAACCACCCCTTCGAACAGGCCAAGCACACAACGCATCTGGTCTGCGTGGTCAGGGGTCACTTGGTCGAGCGCCGCGACCAAATGCATCTCCGACGTACCGGGATTCGCGAAGCAGACTTCCACACCGCCGGCCACGAGCGTGCGAATTAAACTCTCTGCCCCGTTCATCTGTCTCCAATCTCACAAGCATACGAGGCCTTACGGTCTGGCCCCGAATTCAGTCACGTCCGGCGCTTCCGAAAGACCATTCGCACGAGAAGGAACGCAAAGCCGATGGTTGCGCCGAGAAGCGCGTAGTACCGCAGGCGAAAATAATCATGAAGGTGAATTCCAGCGAATGTCGTTCGGACGTACTCTGCCGTTGCCGGAAGCGACGACGAAGCACCGGCTCCATTTTGATTTCCTGAGGCATCCTTTGAGAAAAAAGGTCCAATCAGGTAAGCATCCGGGCAGCCCATCGACTGTCTCGTGTCAATGCTCGATGGGCAGCCGCTGGCATTGTAGCCGAGAGTCTGTGTAAAGATCGCCCAGCTCCCGTCTGTCGAAATCGCGCCCTTCGGCAGTTGCCAGAACGCGCTTCCGCCACGACTATCTGTTTTTGAGCGAGAGTATGCGCGTCCAACACGATAAGCCTGCCGTCCGGATGCGCCCGGGCTGCAACCGGCGTTAGTCGAACGGCCGATACAGTCGTTCGGGATGAGGATGAGTTCGGCCATGTAGGTCGTCCACGAACCCGCGCCGCCGCAATTGTTGTTTCCAAATGGGCAGGCGCTGTTCGGCGATGCGTACTGCTTATCGCTGTTCCAGTAGAACTCGGATTCGCTTGGGCCGCCTCCGCCGTCCGTCTGCGAAGAAAGAATCCACGGTTGACGTGGACCGCCGCCCCAACTGAGGTGGCCGTCTTGCACGTAGTGATTGGCAAACAAACAATGCTCCGTAAAGGGCGCCGTACCCGCGATGATGTCAGACACCTTTAAGTACACCATTCCGACATTGTTAGAGCACGGATTGAAACTAGGCGGCATTGCGCCGCCTTCGTTTGTAGTAGTCGGGTCAGCCACGGAAACCCAGACCGACGTCGTACCGTCCTCCAAAAAACCGCTGGTGTGATGCGCCGTCTTTCCTCCCACCCACACCTCCGTTTGCGAAGTACCGTGGCTGAGATACTGCCCCTGCGTTGGGCCGCCGTTATAGTCAATCATTAAGTGATTGTCAGCGGTCAGTTGCAACTTGTGTATTCCGTCGTTGGCAGGCTGTCCATCGAGTGGGCAGGCGGACGACAGTCTGGTGACATAACGGTCGCCCTTTTCAAGCGCGCTCAAATTAAATGTGAACACTTCGAGTGTTCTGGATCTCGGCTGTGAGCCAACGAGGTTGACCGTCAAACCATCAACCCCTAGCTCCGGATAGTTCATCGTAGCGATGCAGGAATACTCGCTGAACTTGTGAACGACCTTGGTTGTGACCTTGTTGACACCTATAATCGTGGCTGACTTAAGTGCATTTCCGGCGTCATAGTAAAAAACGTTGGGATTTCCTTTATCCCAAATAATTCCGCCCGAATTATTCTCGTCTCGCGGCATGTGATTGGGGTCAACTTCAATCGAAAACGCCGCGGAGATGGGAGGAGACGAATCCTTCGTCACTTTCGAAATGTTTTTGATGTACCAGTGATTTCCGCAGCCGCTTTGGTAAAGCGCCACAAAGCTATTATCGGCGTTGAATGGTGACTGAACGGCGCTGTACTCATTGGTCGTCGGGCAATGCAAACCTCCGCTTTCCGCCAAGTCCCTGGTGGAATCCGTCACTTCCCAAACGCGACAGGAAGTCGCCGAGTTGCTGATTTGCTTCGCCAATGGGTCAAGATAGCTATTCCCTGCACCGCCCATAGGCTTGCCGCGCGCATCCCAATCCGCCGGCATGTGAGTCAGGCCATCATCGGCTGCGCCGCAAAGCGGAACCACGGCGGCAGCCGAAACGAAGCCGCTCTCGCCGTCATGCCACAAAATATGCGTGAATAGCACGGCCGACACGAACAGCAAAATCGCAATGGTCCAAAGCTTCTTCATCACCGGCACCGGCAGACGGAAGTGTAGCTCTGAGCGGAGACGAGCGCCCCGAAAATATCACGGCCAGCGCCAGGGCACGCGTTCAGCCGTGCCGAAAGGCGGTTCACAGGAGGGCGGCTTTATCCGCTGAGGGAATCGCTGCTCCGATGCACCACCGGAGCTTATTTCGTGAGGTCTCACACTTGGCGGCGACGTTGGCGTTCCACGCTCGGCGCGTTCTATTCAGGAACGCTGAAACTAAACCTTGCCGGCGCCAACCTTCGCCGCGGAATGCGCGAATTCCCAATAAAGTTTTCGAGCCTCGGTGTAAAACGGTCCCGGCTGGAGCGCACGGTCATCAATCCGAATAATCGGAACGACCTTGGAATAATTCCCAGTCGAGAAAATTTCATCCGCCGCCAAAAAATCCTTGTACGCAAGAGTTTTCTCGATCACCGTCGCGCCGCTTCCTCGCAAAAGATTCATCACTCGCTGTCGAGTGATTCCCGCGAGAAAAGTTCCGTTCGCCACAGGAGTGAACACCACGCTATCCTTGGCCATGAATATATTAGAAGTGGCTAACTCGGCGACGTTTCCCAACATATCGCAGACAACGCCATTGTCGTAGCCTCGAGCCTGTGCCTCGAAAAGCGCGCGAGCATTGTTGGGATAAAGGCAGCCAGCCTTGCAATCCACCGGCATGGTTTCGAGCGTTGGCCGTCGAAATGGCGACAACGTGACAGAAAAGCCTTTCGGCGTGCGGAGCAGCGCTTCGTAAATCACCAGGCAAAACCGCGTCGATTCGGGATCGTGCGCCTGAACCCATGGTCCCTCTTTCTCCGCCCAGTACATCGGACGAATATAAAGCGCCGTGTTCCCGTCAAACTTGGCGATCCCTTCATGCGCAAGTTTGACCCAAGTCTCAACCGAAACTGTCGGCTTTAGATAAAGCTTCGTCGCGGATTCATTCACGCGCGCGCAATGCAGCTCGAGATCGGGCGCGACTCCTTCGAACCAGCGCGCTCCATCGAAGACCATCGAGCAAAGCCACGTGGCATGCGAACGCACGCCCATAATCGGCAGGTTGCCCTCCTGCCACGCGCCCTCGTAGTAGGTCCACGTCTTGGAATACCCTTCTCCAAATCCCATTCGAATTCTCCTTCGCGAGCAAATATCTCAAAGGGGGTGGCCGCAACTTGCATAAAACGACAACGATCTAAATCCTAACTAAAGATTGTATACCGCTCGGCGTCGCGTTCGTGCGTTCTGTGCACCACGCATGTTCATGGCCTGCAATCAAATGCAATAATAACGAACCTATGTTCGACGCCAGCTTGTGGGCCGCGAATCCCGTACAGTTTACCCTCGCACCCGACGAAATTCACGTTTGGCGAGCTAATCTCGATTGCGAACCCGCATCACTTCGCGCATTGGAAACAACGCTCGCGCCCGGCGAGCAAGCTCGCGCCGATCGCTTCCGCTTCCCTCAAGATCGAAACGCTTTCATCGCAACTCGTGGAATCCTCCGCGAATTGCTCGGAAAGTATGTAAGCCGCGCCCCAGCCGAACTCCTATTCGACTATGGCGATCGCGGCAAACCTTCCCTGCACGCATCGTCCGATCAATCGATCCAATTCAATGTTTCCCGTTCTCACGATTTGGCATTGCTAGCGTTCGCCGCGAAACGCAGCGTCGGAATTGACGTCGAGCTAGTCCGCCCCGATTTCGCTGGTATCGAAATCGCCCAGCGTTACTTCTCCCCCCAGGAAATCGAAGAGCTAAAATCTCTCCCGCCGCAATCGCTCGCTGAAGGATTCTTCCTTTGCTGGACGCGAAAAGAAGCCTACGTCAAAGCGAGAGGCGAGGGCATGCAAATTCCGCTGAATAGCTTCCGCGTGTCCCTGACTCCCGGGCAGCCTGCGCGCCTCGAAAGCACGGACAGTGCCCGATGGTGTCTGCACATCGTCACGCCAGACCCGCGGTATGTCGGCGCACTCGTGGCCGAAGGAAAAGCGGCGCGCATCCGCTATTGGAACTGGAACGCAATGGATCCTGCGGCGAAAAACCAAAGTCAGTCTCCATGAGGTATCTGAAATGCCAGACACGATTGCAAACCTGTTCTTAGAGTTCTCCAACGATCGGCTGCAACTATTCACATCGCGAATCGTAGATTGTATTGGCCGTTTGTCGAACGAACAAATTTGGGCGAGAGGCAGCGAGAACGAGAACTCGATTGGCAATCTCGTTCTGCATCTCTGCGGCAACGTGCAGCAGTGGATCGTTTCAGGCGTTGGCGGAGAGAGCGATGTCCGCGATCGAGATTCCGAGTTCGCCGCTCTCGGCGGTGTGAATGCACACGAATTGCAACACCGGCTCGAAACGACGATTCATATCGCGACTGCTGTAATCGGGACAGTGCCAGCGAGCCGGCTCCCCGAAATAATCACCGTTCAGAACCATCAAGAAGCTGTCCTCGAAGTGATTTACACAGCCGTGGAGCACTTTGCGCAGCATACCGGCCAAATCATTTTCGCGACCAAGATCCTGACGGGCCGAGACCTCGGATACTACAAGCACCTCAACCGTCCTGCAGACAATCCGTGAATAAATTCCACGTGGCGCAGTTGGGCTCTGGAGCTTCTTCAACTATCTCTTCACTCGCGATGATCTAGGGAAGGGCTTTCAGAAGAGCTTACGAAGATCGCTGACAGAAACCGATACAAAATTCGGCACCACCGCATCGCATCCCGCTTGAACCAGCGAATCCTTGCGTCCATCTTCAGCGATTCCCAGGCATTTCATCCCCGCTGATTTCGCGGCAGTCACGCCCGAAACCGAATCCTCGAAGCAAATCGCCTGCGAAGGCAGCACATTCATCTGCTTTGCAACTGCCAAAAATATCGCCGGATCCGGTTTGCCGTCTTTGACATCATTGCCAGTGAAAACAGCTTCGAAATACTTTCGCAGATTTAATTGTTCGAGAAGCTGATGGACTCGACCGCGCCCGCCGCACGACGCCACAGCCATCGGAACAGAGGCCGCCGAAAGCTGTTCGAGCATCTCTCGCACGCCGGCAATCGTCGAAATCGATTTCGCTTCCTCTCGAAAAAGTACGTCCTTCTCCTTACCGTAGCTTTCCGCCTGTTCCGGGCTTACAGGGCCGAGAAAATGTTCCAGCATTTCTTCTCGCTTCCGGCCTTCCAGCACAAATTCCATATCCCGCTGATTCACGGTTCTGCCGTGCGCCTCAAGAAACCTGCGCCAAGCCGCCAAGTGAATCGGGTGGCTGTCCACCAGTACGCCATCCAAATCGAAAATGGCGCATTTCATCGGGCCCGGCATCATCGCGCTCCCACCTGCCGCAGTCCGGGCCAGGTCGTTTGCACGCGCTCGTATTTTTCCGCCGTTCCGATATCAACGAGGAAATCCGTTATCTTATACGCGGCCATTCGGCCTATCAATTTCGGAAGCACATCGAATCCGATGTCGGCCGGCGCTTGCTGAGGAATCGATTCGAATATGGCCGGTGACGCGATCAACACTCCGGTGAAGGCCAGGTTGCTCGCCGGCTTTGCCGGCTTCTCCACGAAATCGCGGACCATCCCGTCCTGATCCACTGTGACAATCCCGCACTGCGAAGGATTCGTAACTTCGTAGAGCCCGATCGTTGCGGCCACGTCTCTCTCGCGGTGGAATTCCAGCAATTCAGTCAAATCCACATTCGTCAGAACATCGCCGTAGAGAACGAAGAATTCCCGTTCCGACGCAACCCATTCGTAGTTCGCGCGCAATGTCCCCGCACTTCCCAGAAGTGTTTCTTCCTCGCTAACCCGAATCGAAAGTCCCGCCTTTGAGTTCGCCACGTATTCTTTCACCATGCCGGCGTGCGAATGAGCGTTGACCAACACTTCGGTAATGCCGTGTTGTCGGCACAGATCCAGCCAAATTCCAAGAAGTGGAGTGTCCCGAATGGGCAAAAGGCACTTCGGGACTCGGTCGGTGAGTGGTTTAAGGCGCGTTCCGAGGCCTGCGGCCAGGAGGAATGCTTTCATGCGAGAGGACCGGCCTTAATCGGATGACCCGTCTAAAACAAATTCATCGCGGGCATCTTCTTCGGCGGACGGATTAAAGATCCAGAACATCCCGCATTTCTCGTCGCCATCAATAAACGGATCGTTCACCACGACGTGCGCGCCGTCGAAGTCCAGCTCGAATCCCATCTCGCGAATTCCGAGCTCAGCGAGAGCGTGACGAACATTGTTCTGGTGGTCTTCTTCGCAGAAGATGAGCAGGAATCCTCCGCCACCGGCGCCGGTAACTTTTCCGCCGAGGGCTCCGCTCTTGATCGCCGCGTCGTAGGCATTATCAATAATCGAAGTCGAAATCTGAGTTGAAATTTTCTTCTTGGCCTGCCAGCCTTCGTGCATCATCGCGCCGAACGAAAGAAAATCGCCCTTCAGCAGGACGTCCCGCATGCGATCGGCAAGCGCGCGAATCTCGTGCAAGGAATCGAGCGCCTGGCCTGTGCCCTTCCGTGTGGACTGTTCCTGTTCTTCCAGAAGTTTCCACGAGTTGTGCGCGACACCCGTGAAAAAAAGCATCAGGTTGCCCTGAAATTCGCGTAGAAGGTCGCTGCGCATCGAAACCGGCTCGACCAGCGCCGAACCGTCTTGATTGAAATTGATGAAATTCAGCCCGCCGTACGCCGCTGCGTATTCATCCTGCTTTCCCACCGGCTTGCCCAGGATGTTTCGCGCGATGTGGTGCGCTTTCTCGGCCAGTTCGTATTTCGATAGCGGCAAATCCATGTACGTCGCGAGTGTCTTCAGGACTCCCACACAAACACTGGCCGACGAACCCAGGCCCGTGCCTGCCACGATCTCCGATGCCAGAAATAGATCAACCGAAATGTCGCAGCCAAGCTCTTTGATAGCAGCAAGCGGAATTTCCAGCTCGCTGTGCTTGATCTGCATCCGGGAAATATCCTGCCAGGTCTCGGTGACGCGCAAATCCGACGAAATCACCTGGATTTTCCCGTCTGAGCGCTTTTTCAAAATGGTGTAGAAATATTTGTTGATTGAGGAGCTGAGGACTGCTCCGCCAAATTCTTCGTAGTATGCGGGTAGGTCGGTCCCGCCGCCGCCGAAGCTAATCCGAACTGGGCTGCGTACGATTAACATGCAGGCCCTCCCGAATAGCCCAGCGTTGCTTGTGGGACGGACCGGCAACATTAGGCGTTGGACGCGCCGCTACGAAAGGGCGGAACGCCAAAGTCCAGATCGTTTGCAGAAAGATCGAGAGATCGAGGAACAGTGACCAGCGATAAATGTACTGCACGTCGAACTGCGCCTTGTCTTCTGAAGAATGTTGTTCTCGCAGACCGTGCACTTGAGCGAGGCCGGTCAGTCCGGGCTTGACCTGCAGCCGCTGCCGCTGCCATGCGGAGTAGTGCTTCACTCGCTCCGGCGATTCAGGCCGCGGGCCGACGAGGCTCATTTCTCCGCGAATCACATTCCAGAGTTGCGGCAATTCGGTCAGGCTCATGGATGCGAGAAACTTGTCGAACCCGACGAGATTGTTCGACCAGCGATCAATATTGAACCGCAGCATCGGAAACAGTTTGCCGTTCTCGCCGCAGCGAATTTCTCTCTTGAAAGCGCCGCCCTTTTTCCTGTGTAGAGCGACCGCTATCACGGCAATAGCAGGCGACGCGAGGATGAGCATCATCAGCCCGCCGACAANNACGAGCGATCCGAACGGAATGCTGCGCGATTCGACAGAAATCAGCGGCACTTCGTCAATTTCGCTGAGCTGCGCTCTCGAGGAATACAATTCGTACCACTGCGGAACCAAGTGGACCTGCATCCCAGCGCGATGGCAATTCGTAATCAGCTTCTCCATCTCGGTGCCCAACGGCAGGTGTTCCGTGAGGATCAACTCTTGAACCTGTTTCTGCTTCAGCAGATCGAGGACGTTCAACGTGCGTACGCCGATGATGCCGGCTTTCGACTTGCCCGGCCGGGGCGACATCGTCACGTCCGAAGGGTAGAGCCTGCCGACCAGCTCGATCATCATTTCGGGGTGGTTCGCGATTCTGTTCGCAAGTTCTTGCGCGATGCGGCCGCTTCCCACAATCACCACTCGGCGTTTTGCTCCCAATCCCAGACGCGACCAGGACTTGACCAGCCACCAGGCGGCGCAGCGAATCACCAAAAATCCTATTGGGAGTAGGCCGCCGAGAAACAGAAGAGCCAGACGCGAATAATTGATCTTCGTCAAGAACCCAAGTGCTAGCAGCGAGCCCATCAGAACAAACGCGCCGGCAAATACCTGCGCGAACACACGCGGGAAATACCAGCCGCGGCTGAAACCATCGAGATCTTTGTTTGAGTACAAGATCGTCCAGACAATCAGCGCGGCGCAAACTGAAAAGATATAAAAAGAAGTTGACGTCGGACGGCTCGCGTCCGGCGTGATCAATCGGAACCGAAGAAGGTGCGCGAATACGCAGGCTGCCGTGATCCATATGAGATCCGCAGCCAGGATTGCGTAGCGCAGACGATTTTTCATACCACGCTCGCCTTTATGATTCGGGATGCATTATTTTCGTCCGAGGTTTCCCACTGCCACGCACCGCGGACGATTTCTTTCAGATCAGAGTGGGCGGGCGCCCAGCCGAGTTTCTGTTTCAGCTTGGCCGGACTGGCGCACAAGATAGCCGGATCGCCCAATCTGCGTCCGGATTTTCGGGCCGGGATTTCCTTGCCCGTAACTTCCGTCGCGAGCTTCCAGACTTCCTCGACGGAATGGCTCGTGCCCGTTCCGATGTTGTAGGCGTCGAACCCCGGCGTGCCCATCTGCTTCAGCGCGAGAATGTGCGCCTGGGCGATGTCTATCACGTGAACGTAGTCACGCAAGCAGGTTCCGTCCGGCGTCGGGTAATCCGTGCCGAAAATTTCGAATTTCTCGCGCCGCCCTGAGGCGACCTGCAGGAGAAGCGGGATGATGTGTGTCTCCGGTTCGTGGCGCTCGCCCCAACATTGCGAGCCGCCGCACGCGTTGAAGTAACGAAATGCCACCACGCTCCAACCATACGACGTGGCGTACCACTTCAGGATTTCCTCGAACATCAATTTACTATGTCCGTAGGAGTTCACCGGGTTCTTGGGCGCGTCTTCTAGTATTGGAATCGTTTGCGGGTTTCCGTATACCGCTGCCGTGGACGAAAAAACGAATTTCCGCACGGCATGCTTCTGAAGCGTCTCCACCATGGCGATGGCGCGAGCGACGTTCACATCGAAAAACGCGCCGGGATTTGTCACCGATTCCGGAATCAAGGCCTTTGCCGCAAAGTGAAACACGGCTTCAAATTTTTTACCGGTGAGAAGCTTGGAAAGCGCCGAGCGATCGCCGATATCGAACCGGTGAAAATCGGCGCCAGCCGGAACAGCGTCGGCGTGTCCCGTTGAGAGATCATCAACGATATCAACAGCGAAGCCGCGCGAAAGCAGTTGGGCTGCGCAGGCTGATCCGACATAGCCCGCTCCGCCAGTGACTAGAATCCGTTCCATTAGTACGCGCCTTCCCGGCGGAAAACCTTAAGTGGGGTCATGAGCAAGATCTTTACGTCTGCGTAGAGGCTCCAGTTCTCTATGTAATATACGTCCATTTTCACGCGCTCGTCGTACGTTACGTTTTGTCGGCCGTTAACTTGCCAATAGCCCGTTAGGCCAGGTCGAACCGAAAGCACCACGCTCTGGTATGGGCCGTACTTATGCAATTCCTTCGCCGTGAACATTCTGGGGCCAACCAGGCTCATCTGGCCCACCAGCACATTGAAAAGCTGGGGAAGTTCGTCCAGGCTGAACTTACGAAGTATGGCGCCCGAACGCGTAATACGCGGATCGTTCTTGAGCTTGAAGTTGCGTTCAAATTCGGCGCGAAGAACCGGGTCGGCATTCAAAATCGCATCCGCATCACGCCGCATCGTCCGGAACTTGAGCGCGTCGAATTCTCCGTGCTCGCCAACGACCCTCCGGCGATGGAGAATCGGCCATCCATCGTCAATGGCAACAAGAAGGCCGACGACCAAGAGGATTGGCGAAAAAACGAGAATCAGAGCCGCAGATCCCAATATGTCTATACAGCGCTTGAGGTTACGCGACGCGGACCGTTGGCCTGCTCTCGAACCGCGCTTCCGCGGGACGCGGGACTCCGTGGGCGGATGAATAACGATCTCCGATTGTTCTTCAGAGATTACCATGAACTTACCTTCTAACTCCTCAGCAGATCCCCTCTGCTGACGTTGCCGGACCCTGACCCGTTGGGTTAGAAGATGTTGCACCGGCGGAGCCGCCGGATTCTTCGAACCCTATCCTGCGCTTGCGGCGGCAGTGCGAACACTTGCAGCTCGCAACTGTATTCGATTGCGGACCAACGTGAAGAGAGCGTGCGAAACACTGACATGCAAATCTTCGATGATCTGCATGTTATCCGATGGAATTACAACACTGAGATCGCAAAGCGGCTTCATTTTACCGCCTTGAAAACCGCCCAAGCCGATTGTGAACGCGCCAGCCTCCCGAGCCGCCTGCAAACCAAGCAGGACATTCGGCGAATTTCCGCTGCCGCTGATCGCCAGCGCGATATCGCCGCGCTGTGCGAAGTTTCGGATCTGCTCGGCGAAAACGAGATCGTAAGAGGTGTCGTTCGCCCAAGCTGTCAGCAGGGGCAAGTTGTCGGTCAAAGACATCACTCGGAAACGCTTCTGCGTGTTGCCATCCATGCTCGTGCCCTTGCCCAAATCGCAGGCGAGATGCGAAGCCAGGGAGGCGCTTCCGCCATTCCCGAAGACATAGACGCCCCGGCCGTTCTCGAACGCGTTATATAGTTTCTCTGCTACCTGCTCAACCTTTGAATGTGGAATCGCCGCGAGCACTCGCGTAAGATTCTGGAAATAGCTCGCTGAACTGGTAATCGGCGTACTTGCCGCCGGAGTCTGGATGCTCATTATGGCTGGGTTTGGGTTCACCATTGATTCCTCCCGTCGCCTTCTGCCAGCTCTCCGCCGAATCATGAGCCGGTTTGTGTCCTACGTAGTATTCGACACAGTTGCAGAGGCAATCTACGTACCATGACGGGGTAATTCATACCTCGAACGCTCACGGCAGAAACACTTTGTTTACAATAACTTATCATTTTACAGGCCTGTTACAACCGCGTCCGGGCGCCGATATTCGTATCGCTTGGGAAATCATGTTCCTCCGACAAGAAAGAAGTTGCATGGACAAGTCGGCAGTTCATCGCACGTTCTTGAGTCGTTTATCGTCCGCTAATCAACAAAACTGAGCCCTGAGGATCCCAGGATGCGACAATCCGGGCATTTTACGCTCATCGGCGGGTCCGGGAATCCCCGCCACCGAGTCCATTGCGGTGGCGACAGGCCCCCGCTACCGTAGCGTGCGTACAAGACGTATACAGCGTTACCCTGGTCCCGGCCCCGAAAAAAGGTAGCCCTGGCCTACCAATTACGGGAGGTAAATATACGCCTAATTCGAAGTCCGGTCATTTTTCCGCGCTGCCGCCCGCGAACAGCACTAAGCGGCGTATTCATTATATGCGGAGCGAGATTCGGCCGCTCAGCTTGATTCGATCTTTTTCCAAGCCATTTTCCAGGACAGAATATCGAGCGCGCTTTATCGTTCGGCGCTCCGCGACGGAAGCACCTCCGCAGGAGCCTTCCGTGGCGTTGCCGCCCAGGCTGTGCTCTGGCGCCGGCCGAGATACCTGAACATACCGAAGAGCATCGCACTATTCATCGTGCAGAAGTAAAGCGGAATCCGGCACAACCCGGCGGACTTGCCGCCCTTTTTTAGCCAGAAACCGGCCATCGCAAGCGCGTAGAAAACGCATTGGGATACGAACAAAACCAGGTAGAACTTGCTACGCAAAGGATCTGCCGTCGCTGCGAAGGCCGCGGCAATCACAAGGCCCGCGGTCGATGCGAAGGCCGTAATCATTAGGATAGGAGTGATCCAACGCAGCACGCGATGGGACCAATATGCGAACGCGACGCGCCCTCTAAAAGGATTGAGGTATTCGGGATGGCCAAAAAGAGTTTGGAAATTGCCGGCCCCGAGCCGTACCCGCCGCTCAAATTGTGAACCAAACGTCGGCGCAATCTCTTCCACTCCAGTTGCGTCCGGATCGTAAACAATCCAGTGGCCGCGAAAACGGAGATCCAGCGGAATCTGGAAGTCTTCGACGATCAGATTCGGCTCCGGGCGGAAGAGCTCCCGGCGAATCGCGTAAACTCCGCCATTCGCACTGTGAAGGCAGCGAACGCGGCTCTCCAGAATCTTCAACGCAGATTCGTACTTCCAGTACAGCCCTTCGGCCGCGGGATCGGTGCCTTCCGCGGTCAGTCGCACTTCTTCTCCGCTCACGGCGCCCACCCGTGGATCGCTGAAGTGACGGACAAGGTTCGCAACGCAGTCGTCCTCGAACATCGTATTTGCGTCAGTAAAAACCAGAATCTCCGCCGACGTCCGTTCCGCCAGATCTGTAATCACGGCGAGTTTTCCGCGGCGCGTGGGGAAATGAAATACCTGAATCCGCGGCGATTGGATGCGGCTTAGAATTGCGGCGGTAGAATCCGCAGGGGAGTCGAGCCCGATCAGGATTTCCGTAAGCTCTTCTGGATAATCAATTACCAGCGCGTTCTTTACCCGGTCCTCGATTACAGACTCTTCATTGAATGCGGAAATTACGATTGCGATCCGAGGCTTGTTCGAATCGTTTTTCGCGGACGTGGCCGCTCGCCGCGATTTCCGTTTCAGCAAGAAAACCAGGTCCGATTTTGCCTGCGCGAGGAATCCAAGAAGCAAAAGCAAGATCGGGTATCCGGCGTAGTTATAGAGAATCGCGGCGACGCAAACCCAGAATGCTATTTTTAGCGCAAGCGCCATTCGGGTATCCGTCTAACGGGAAGTGCTTGGGCGTCGATTCGAGGGGCCTCGACAACTTTGGCTTCAGCGACTGTTGGCCTTTGGTTTGCGATTGCCCACAAGGCACCCGATATTGCCGCTAAGTAGTAAAGCAAAAAGTTGTAGAGAAGGTGCATCAAAAAAATACCGAACATGGCTGACAGCACGGCAATTAGCGTAGCCAGCGCGATCAAACGCAACTCCGCATCAGCCGGATCGCGAGCGAAAACGGTGGCCGCTTTCTTCGCGTGAATTACCATGGTCATCAACAAAAACAGCAGCAGCAAAAATGCTGGGATGCCGGCCTCCGAAGAAGCTTGCGTATAAGTATTATGTGTCCCGTACCAAGCATCGGCACGATGGAGCATATTGCCGTTGTAAACCGCGAAGTTACCCACTCCTACGCCGAACACCGGGTTTTGTAACGTGTACTTGATGGAGTTCTGAAGCAGGTTTTCTCGACCGTCAGTGGACTCTTTCGCTGAGGCCGCATTGACGTTTGAGGTAGAAGTTGAACCGCCCCAAATGGTCTCTATCCTGTCCCAAAATACTCCTGGCGCCCTGCCTATCATGATGGCGAAGCCAAGCACCAAGACGATAGCAACGGAGCGTGCCCGCTTCGTGCCGCGCAAAAGAAGCAAGGAGCTCAAAACAATTGAAACAATCACGTTTAAGAAACCGCCCCGCGACGCGACGAGAACCAGCATCCACATTGACGTTCCGGCAGTCAGCAGCAATAAAACTGCGCGAAAAATCGAACGGCGTGAGATGTATAGGGCGGCCATATAAGGCAGGGAAACTGAGAGAGCTATTCCAAGGAAATTCCAGCCAAAAATTCCAGCGCTTACCCCGGCGAGCCGATCCTCATCACCCACAGCATGTCCCGGGGCCAGGAGAGATGCCGTCGTTGCAATTAGCTCGCTAATAAGAAAGACCCACACGATCTTTCGAATCCGTCCAACGCTTGTAAGCGTTTGAGTCAATACCAAGTAAAAAACAAGCGTTCTCAACCAGATCTGAGTCAGAAGATCAAAACTTCCCCTGTGCCAGTAAGAAAATATCGCGCCGATGCAGAACCAGATCGTGAGTAGAAGAACGATCGCCAGTTCGCGGGGCCGCTGCAAGGGCGCACTACCGATCGCCAGCGCCACGACACAGGCAAGCGGGGCACAAATGCACATCACGAGAGTCAGATGGAGCGCACCGAAAGCCGGAAGAATATCTTCAGGCCGCGCGAATACTACAAACGTAAGAATCAGCACTAAGCCGAAAGCAAATTTTGAACCGTCTTGCGCAGGTGCGGAATGCGGGATCGATGCCGCAGCTGACGCCGGCACATCCTGAAAAAGACCATTCGACGGACTAAGCGTTTTACTCATGCGATGTTCGAAGACGCTATGTTCACAGACAAACCAGTAACGTCAGCCAATGAAAGCTGTTCACCAGGAGGCCCGGGCACACGCCTTGCCAATTGACAATCTGGATGCACGCTCGTCTAAGCCTATTGCTTTGTGCGATTGAAACGGTCAGACTTTCCTCCTGATTCGTAGCTAGAATCTCATTTCGGCGAAACGCCAGGGGAAATTAGTGAAAATGGTTTCCATGCCGGGCCGGGCGACAGAGCGAACATTGGCAGAGGTCTGCGCTGGCTTGCATCAACCTTGTTTTGAATGACTTAGCGTCTGACCAGTTCGCTCTAGAGACTCCTTATGGCAGTAGAATTGCTAACCAATACCTTTTGACGGACTAAATTCAAACAGTGGGAGACCGACGTTGTCAAGACAAGATGTTGTTGTAGTAACCGGCGCAGGTGGATTTATTGGTGGCCATCTCGTGGATTCGCTCCGCAAGCGCGGATATAAGCGAATTCGTGCGGTAGACATGAAACCGTTCGAAGAGTGGTACCAGCGGTTCGGCGACGTCGAGAACCTGCAACTGGACCTGAACCTTAAAGAGAATTGCGAAGTCGCGGCCGAAGGCGCCGACGAAATTTATAACCTCGCTGCGAATATGGGCGGGATGGGGTTCATCGAGCACAACAAAGCGCTCTGCATGCTTTCTGTGCTCATCAACACTCACATGCTTCAGGCAGCGGCGAAGTACGGCTGTAACAAATTTTTCTATTCCTCTTCCGCATGCGTGTACAACGCGGACAAACAGAAAACTTTCGAGGCGCCGTCGTTGAAAGAAGAAGACGCCTATCCGGCTCAGGCCGAAGACGGCTATGGATGGGAGAAGCTTTTCTCGGAACGAATGTGCCGTCACTTTCGAGAGGATTTTGGTCTGTATACCCGCACGGCACGCTTTCACAATGTGTACGGGCCGTGGGGAACGTGGTTCGGAGGGCGCGAGAAAGCGCCTGCGGCAATCTGCCGAAAAGTGGTCGAAGCGAAACTGAACGGAACAAACAAAATCGAAATTTGGGGTTCCGGCGATCAGACGCGCAGCTTTATGTACATCGACGATTGCGTCAAAGGAATTCAGTTAATCACGGACTCGCAGATCCTCGAGCCGATCAACCTCGGTTCGTCCGAGGCCGTGACCATCAATCAATTGGTGGATATCGTCGAGGATATCGCCGGGCTCAAGCTGAAGCGGAACTACGATCTAAGCGCTCCTAAGGGCGTCAACGGCCGCAACAGCGATAACACCCTCATTCAGAAGTATCTGAAGTGGGAGCCGGACACAACTCTGCGGCATGGAATGGAAAAGACCTACGCGTGGATTTACGACCAATACCGCGCCCGTGAGCGGGGCGAAGCCGGCGTTGTTCGGGAATCAACTGCCGCCCGATAGCCAGATCTCGGCGGACAATTTCTGCAGTCTTAAGCGGCTTCACAGGGGCGTCTCTTTCCCCTTTGAAGTTTGCGCGACCCAATCAGAAGAGCCAGCATGCTGACGATCTTTGGAATTCCCAAGCCCTTCGAGGGGCATTTCGGTGTCATTCAGCGGAATGCCATCCAGAGCTGGACGCGGCTCTCTCCGCGCTGCCAAGTTCTGCTGTTCGGCAACGAAACTGGAATCGCCCAAGTCGCCGCCGAGGTCGGGGCTCAGCATATCCCCACGGTTGAGCGAAACGAATTTGGCACGCCGCTTCTGAATTCTGTCTTTGGCCAGGCCGAGAAGGCAGCTACTAACCCAACTCTTTGCTTTGTAAATTCAGACGTCATTTTCATGAACGATTTCCTGCCTGCGGTGCAACGGGTGCTCGACAAATATGACCGCTTCCTGCTGATCGGCCGCAGAACTACCGTGGACATCCCGGAGCCGTTGAGCTTCGAGGGTGACTGGGAATCCAAACTGAGAGAGCGGGCCATAGCGACCGGCCATTTGGACAACAACACGGCGATCGACTATTTTGTATTTCGCCCCGGCCTTTGGGGAAAGATTCCGCCATTTGCAATCGGACGGCCGCAGTACGACAACTGGCTGGTTTATCAAGCGAATCATTCGGGTGTGCCAGTCGTCGAATTAACCGAGGTCGTCACCGTCGTGCATCAGAATCACACTCGCGCTCATCCGGCGGGCGTGGATGGGCTTCGCATGAGTCCTGAGGGTCAACGAAATCTGGAACTCGCTGGCGGATACACGCACGGGCATACGATCTGGGACTCCAAATATATACTCACAAAGCGCGGTCTTCGAAAGCGACGCAGCCCTTACGCGCTCTACCGGCAATTTGTAAATCTAGTGGATCAGCATCCCACGCTTGAGCCTGCCCTGAAGTCTGTCAGATCCGTGATTCGATTCGTGCGCGGAGCCGAAACTTAGAAACTGCTTGGCTTTTCTGTTGATTCGCGGCTTTGCTAGGTGGCCTCGAAGGGCGACGAGCCGGCGGGACCAGAGGGCTCGGCACTCACAAAATGTCAGCAGACGCGCCATGAAGACTATCGATTGCCCAGCTATCTAGGATGACGCGGACGGCTGAACGCAAACGGCTTCGATGTCATCTGCCAGTTTTTTGGCGTTGTCTTCCAGCACGATGGCAGGGATACGCGCGACAACTTCTTCTCGGTGTTGCACCACTTCGACCATTAAATTCACGAGGCTCTGCACATCGCCGTCTTGCCAAAGGTCTGTGCCTAGGGGACGCGTCCCATTATCCGAGGCTAATACGGGAATTTTGAGCTTCAGGGATTCAAGCACGGACGAACAAACTCCGTCGGTCATGGGCGTGCGGATATACGCCAGCGAATGGCTCAGGATATTTAGAAACATTTCGTGCGGCACCGAGCCCATGCTGAAAATAGCATCCTCAAGTCCCTGCGCGTGAAGAAACTCCTTCATCTTGGGCATCTCGACTTCCCAAGGACCTAGCCAAAGAAAGCCAACCTTCGGATACATCACCCGGAAGCGTCGAATCGCCTCCGCAAGAAAATCCAGGACGAACTCTTTCCGAAAGCAGACGTAACTGAAGATGACGCCCTCGTGCGCGGCAAAAAAGCGTTCGACATCGGTTGGAAGCGAGGAGGGTACAAGCTCCGCGTAGTAAGCGGATGTGTGAGGGATTGCAACGACACGATCGGAAGAAATTCCGGTGGTCAAGATCACGCGCCTTACCGCTTCGCTATTGCAGTAGATTCTATTCGGCAACCGAAAGAGCAAGGAGAACGCGAGAAACCGCAGGCTCATGCGCGGCGCGGGAAAATAAGTCTGCTGGTGTCCTCCTCCATAGGTCAGGAGGGCTGGACGGCCCCAAAGGCGCGCCAGGAACATCGCCATGAAAGCAAGGATGTACAGATCCGTGGATTCTGCGTTCACGCGCGTATGAATCGCGCAGCCGTCTCTTACAGCTCGCACGACCTTGAATAAATAATCCCAGCCGTTTTGAACATCAATGTAGGCCGGACTACGCACCCGGCGATTCTCGTTGAGATTCATCACGCGGCAATCCCAACTCCGTGCGTCCAATTCCTTTCGCAGCCCGACCAGGCTCATGGTCCAGCTACACACGGGCGGAGCCCAGTTGCCAATTTCAAGTATCCGCCTCGCGGCGGGATGGGGTTTTGTCGCCACAGTTTCCGTTTCAGTTATGGTTTGCTATGGATGTACAGGCCTGTTATCAAAATCCGGCTGCTGGAAGACGGATCTCCGCTGTCCGGGATGTTCGCCCACCGAACTCTCTCCCAATGACATCAGTAGCCGCGGAGATTTCCTTCAGTGTCTGCCAGGTTTCTGCGAACCCAAACTCATACGGATCCTTAATCTCAAGAGACGGAGGATTCAGAAACATGCCGAGGAACATAATCTTGTCCTTGTGCCCGCTGAACTCCCTGCAGAAATCTTCGTAGTTCCGTATGTCATGCAAAAAAATTATATCCGCATCGCGAACCATCTCGATGGTCACGCGCCGTGACGACCAATTCGACAGATCGACGGAAAACTCGCTGGCGGCATCCAGGAATTGTTTCGTCGAACCGCGCCCGACGGCTGGATGAAAACCAGCCGAACAAACATACAACTGCGGGTGACGTCTTTTCATCAACAGTTGAGAAGCTGGGCTGCGGCAAATGTTCCCGTAACAAAGAAACAAGACGTTCTGGACCGGCTTTCCCGACGCCAGAAACCGCCGGACATTCTGATTGTGAACTCTACGCGCCGATCGAGCTCGTTTTGCCGTGTCGACTTTTCTCTTGAGAACCTCAAGCTTCTGCGAGACGAATGCGCTTATATCTTCGCGTGTTATCGAAAGATCGCCCCAGTCAAAATAATCCCAGCTTTCGCGCCCCACGATTGGCCGCAAGAGCTTTAATGTTTCCATGCACGCGGCGGCGCGCCGGCCGTAAACGAATTGATTACGGATCCAAATGAGGTCGGGCAAAAGAACGCGCGTGTGATAATTAATTTTGTATTCAGGTTGCGCCGGAGTTGTTTGGCCCGTCGCGAGGCACAGCAGTCCGTAGGGAAAATCCACACCGGCATCTATTGCAAGCGCCAAGGATCCCCATAAGCGAGGATTGATTTCCATCAGCCAATAGCGCCCGTCATCCGAGCATTTAAATTCCACCATTGCGAGACCGTGCCATTGAAGACTGTCGAGAAGCGCCTTGGCATCACGCAACAATTCCGGCTTGGTCTGGATCGAGCGCCGGTACGTGCTTCCGCTTCCCAGTCCATCGCGACCCGTGCCTTCATGCAGTCTTTCATGGCAAAAGAACCAGACTAACTCGCCCTTGTTATAGAGCACTTCCACACCGATTCCATGCCCGGGAACGAGCTCTTGCTGAAGAACTGGCGAGTCTTGCAGCATGCTGCGAAGCTGCCCGCGCCTCTCGGCATCGTTGTGCACAATGACGGGACGAACCTGCTTGACGTGATTCTCAGCAAGAATCTGACTCGAAACTGGCTTAAGGACGACAGGGAAAGTGTTGCATGCAGGAATAAACTCATCGGAGCTAATCAAAACGCTCTGGGGAACGGGAATATGCAAGCCAGCAGCAATCTCCAGGGTCAGAGACTTATCAAGTGCGGTGCGGAGCGCCAAATCTGAGGATAGGACTGCCTTCTGTCTGATTGGATCCGATTCCGGAAGTAACAGAAACGGTCGAAGCGCCCTCTCGGATGACGGAATGATAAGAGAATATCCGGCCTTCTGATCGAGATCCCTCAACCACTGAAGGAAAAGCTGTGGTTGTGCTGCGTCAGCCTGACGAAAGTGCTCGTGGACGCGTTTGGAGTTGAACGCCAGGCAATGGTTCTCCTCAGCTACATCAACCGAGACATGATGGCGAGCGAGTGACTGGATGGCTTCGAGAGCTGCCCGGTTGTCCGCGTCAAGCACCAGGGCTTTCAAGGTTGTCGCTCCTGGCGCGCCGCCCGAACGAGGTCCCACGAAAATGCCGGAAGGCGGAAATCAGCGTGAATTCGATTTAAGAGCAACGGGTTGTCTCCGTGCCTCACGGTCCCTGGCCGTGTTGTAACTGCAGAACGGTAAAAGTGTCTCACCGCTGGTATTATTTCTTCGTTAACACTCCCATTCGGATACGCGAAATCTTGGACTTTTCTATTCAGACGCGATTCGAGTATTTCCTTGCTGCGCGATAGCTCCCGCTCCATCCGTTCCGGCGTGGCCTGTGGCAGATCTATGTGCGTCGCGGTGTGGGAACCAATCGTAATGAATTCCGGGTCGAGCTTTTCCACCTCGTTCCAACTCATCAACTCATAAGAATCGCGCTCACGCTTTGTGAATTGAAAATCGGGAGTTAGATCGCGTATACGCTTTTCGATCTGCTCCCGCTCATCAACTGGAATCTTTTTCATCCGGTCAATGATCCTCTGCAGTTCACCGGAAACTCCGGTTAATTCGAAGAACTGCCGCTGTTCGCTTTCGCTGAGACGCTGGAGTCGCAAATGGATCTCCCACGTCCAGACCGAACCCCCGCGCTCAATCAGGTCCGGGCACAGATAAAATGTCGCCGGAATGCTCAGTTCTCTCAGAATTGGGTAGGCGACCTCGAAATGATTTCTTAAGCCGTCGTCAAATGTGATAGCGACAACACCTCGCTTCGACCTAGGCGCCGCACTCTCAACCGTTTCAACAAGTTGGCCCAGCGGGACAACGTGGAAATTCTCTGCAAGAAATTGCACGGTATCCTTGAAGAGTCCGCATTCTTCAGGCCGAACAGAATGGTATGTGACGATGAAACTGACCTTGCACATCTTCACGTACCGGGTTGACCAGCCAGAGTGATGGAGCAGTTGTTTGACGAATCCGGCCGGCAACCCCCTGGCCCGGCTAGACGCTGTGACCAAATCACCCCCGATTGATGGTTATGCGTAAAAAAAACAGGTTAGCACGAAGCTTTCCCCATATCGAAAAATGACGAGCACTTGTGCTTTGGTAGCTACTCGTAAGATGCTGCGGAGTCGCGGAGGGATTCCGCCCGCGCTGCGGGGCCTGCAATCTCAATATGAGAAAACGGCGGGTTACTACTCACGCGACTTAGTCGCGATTACGCGAAGTCGCATCCTTTCTTGGCGTGATATCTTGAAAATTACCTTATCCAAATTTGCGTCTGCGGGCTGGAAGGAAATCGTGGAGGTTCGCGGGATTGCGGGACTAAAGTAGTCCGATGATCCTGCGTTGGGAGATGGTCCTGTATCATGCGTTCCGCGCCAACACGACGGTGTGCCGGTCTGCGGTTGCCTTTCCCACACACGAAACTGCTCTTGGCACGGAACTTCTCTTGAACAAACATGTATGAAAGCAACCCGCCAAAACGACGAATCGCCCCGTGAAGAGGCTTCAGTGGTTTTTCCGAGCGCTGTGCCGATCAAGCGCCTGAACGTTCTCGTTCTCGCGGAGGAAATTTGTTGCCCCGTGAATTCGGGAAAGCGAATGCGGACGTGGAACTTGTTGCGGCGATTAGCGAAGCGCCATTCGATTTCGTACTTGTGTTTTGGACGGATCGGCGATCCCGGAGTTGCGGAGTTGGCGCAAACGGGAATTCAAGTTTATCTCGTTCATCCAAATCACGACCGGCGGCGCTGGTCGTTATTCTGGGGTTTGATCGTTAATTTATTTTCACCGAATCCGTATTCGGCTGACAAACATTACTCCGGACGATTCCGCCGGAAACTCACGGAGTTGCTTGGCAGTCAGCGTTTCGATGTGGTGCATTTCGAAGGCACGCATTGCGCTCGCTATCTAAGTTCCATCGAAAACGTGCCGCGCGTAATAGGAACGCACAATATCGAGTCCCAGATTTGGTTTCGACGCGCACAGCAGAGCCAATCGTGGGTTCGACGGGTCTTCTTTCGGAGCCAAGCGATCAAGATGTCCCGGTTCGAGCGTCGCGCGCTGCTACAGGCTGAAGCTGCGACTGCGGTAACAGCTCAAGACGCTCAACAAATGCGAAGCTGGGGCGTGTCCGAGATAACTGTTGTTTCGAATGGCGCTGACCTGGAGGCGTACCAACGTTTGGCGCCGGCAACAGAGCCGAGTGAATTGCTGTTTTTGGCCTCGCTCGATTGGTTTCCGAACCTGGATGCACTGGCCTTTTTCTTGCGCGAAATCTTGCCTCGCATCCTCGCTCTTGAGCCCAAAGCAATTCTTCGCATTGTGGGCCGAAGGCCCTCAAAAGCGCTACGAAAGCTGGTGGCGGTAAATCAGCATACGGAGCTTGTCGGAGAAGTGCAGGATGTTCGCCCGTATCTCGCGCGAGCGGAAGTCGTAGTCGTGCCGTTGCGCATTGCAGGCGGGAGCCGCTTAAAGATTCTGGAGGCGCTGGCAGCGGGTAAAGCCGTTGTTTCCACTTCAATTGGCGCGGAAGGACTGGAGCTTACCCCGGGCGAGCATTTCGAGGCGGTGGACACGCCCTTGCAATTCGCTCAACGGACCGCGGCCTTGCTCTCTAACCCGGCAATGCGACATCGCTTGGGCGAAAACGGCCGGCGATTAGTCACCGAGCGATATGGTTGGGATGGCATTGTGCCGGCGCTGGAAACGGCCTGGTTCAAGGCGATAAATCCAAATTCGACCGAAAATTCTGTTTCTTCTGACGAGCCTGCGCAATCCTCAGCCCGCTATCACGCCAGCAAGATCGGCGGAGCAAAATCGTGAATCGCAGGATCCGAGTGATGTTTGTGCTCGAATCTCTCAACTCCGAAGCGGGCACCGAAAATCAGCTCAGCGAGTTGATCCGCGGAATGGATTCAACGCGCTTCGAGCTATTTACAGCGTGCGTCGAGGATGCTATTCCGTCCAGGCAACTCGACTCGCACGCGACGCCGCTGGTATTTCCGATGACGGCGATTTTTTCATGGAATGGACTCCGTCAAATCTTGCGGTTGCGCAGCGAAATCAACCGCTTGCAGATCGACATCGTACACACGTTCATGGTGCGCGCGACCATTGTGGGTGTCCTCGCTGCGCGCAGCAGCTCTTGCAAAGTAATTCTTACCAGCAGGCGCAATTTGGGCTACTGGTACACGCCTATTTATCTCCGTGTTTTTCGGATGTTGAATCGCATGACTACGCGGGTGGTCGCCAATTCCCAAGCGGCCAAGCAAGCCGCGATGCAGATCGAAGGATTGCCAGCTTCGCGAATCGATGTCTTATGCAACGGCGTGGACTTGGCCCGGTTTTCTGGCCGTGGCGATCCTACATTGCTTGATCGCCTCGGTATTCCTCACTCGTCGAGAATCGTCGGGATTGTTGCGAATTACCGGCCGGTGAAGGATCTGCCCATGTTTATAAGGGCCGCAGGACTGATTGCCGCCCGCCACCCCGACGCTGTATTTCTATTGATCGGACAGGGGCCGCTGCGGCAATCGCTCGAAACATTGGCAGAGCAAACGGAAATCAGAGAAAAAGTGTTTTTCACTAACGGAGAAGGCTACGTTTCAGGATATTTGCCCTTGCTGCATTTGGGATGTCTCACTTCGTTGAACGAAGGTTTCTCAAACGCGATTCTGGAATACATGGCGGCCGGGCTTCCCGTGGTGGCAACCGGCGTTGGCGGAAATCGGGAATCAGTGGTTGATGGTGTGACAGGTTTTCTCACTCCCGCCGGCGATGAAAAGACATTTGCGCAGCGCGTAATTTCTTTGCTCGAAGACGATAACCTAAGAAAAAAAATGGGAGAGAGTGGCCGCGCACGCTGCGAAGAACATTTCAGCATGGAAGCCTGCGTCCGCGAACATGAAAAATATTATGAGTCGCTGTTGCAAGGTGATGAAAAGTGAGCGCTGCGGCCAGGATTATCGCAACAGAGATTTCGCCGCGACGGAAATGAAGAGATTTAGAGTAAGACGCCGTCTTTGCCAAGTTGAGCGTTAGCGCGCCCCGGCAGGAATTGCCTCAGTCCGCATACCCACGCTTCAAATTCGAGTTGAGAAACGCCAGGCGTATCCACGAAGCGCGGAAGCTGCATGAGATTCAATCGCGAATCAACCAATCCTGAATCGCAGGTGGTGGCCGAGCGAACACCGAACTCCGCCAACCAGGGAAAGAGCTCCTCACGATACACGCCGCACGGATACGTGAAGTGTTTTGCCCTCGGGGCGCCAATCTGCGTCAGGAAGTTCTGATTGTCTTCCAGCTCTTTAATGAAAAGATGCTTTTCCTTGGGCACTCGATGGCGGTGTGTGTGCAACTGAATGTCAACGCCACTCTGGACCATCTGGCTCAGTTCGTCGCCGCTCATCAACGTGAATACACGCTGGTCCGAGATCTCCTGATAATTCAGGCCTAGAGCTTCGGCGACCCTTCTCAACAAGTCCTGCTTTTGTTCGCGCGAGAATCCGTTGGACCTCGCAAAGCCCAGAATCTCCGCGCTCGCAGCTTTCCTGCCTTCCTCTGTTCGCAAGTCGAAGGAACCAGGCTTGCCGGTTAGGCCTTGGTGCTCGATCACCTTGCCGGAAGCCTTCCACATCAGATAGGGACACATGAGATTGAAAATGGGCTCGTTCCACTCGGAATAAAAAGTCGTCTGGTAGACGGTGGCAGGATATCCGTGACGCTTGAGGACCGGATAGGCAGCTGTGAAGAAATTGTGGAATCCATCGTCAAACGTGATAACTGCAGACAATGGCGGAAGACTTCGTTCCTGCAAACGAGTAATTGCTTCGTCCAACGGCAGAACCGTGCAACCCTGCTTGGAGAGAGCCTCCATGCGTTGCCCAAATATATCCGGGGTCATGAAAAGTCCCGGGCGCCATTTCGCTTCATCTTGAAGAGAAATTCCGTGGTAACCGAGGATCAGAAGCCTTTCTGTCCTCCATTTACTCCGCCGGAGCGCGGCGTAGGCTCCAAAGCTTCGCGCTCCCATAAGAGTCAGCTTTTTTGCTGTTTTCAACATCCCGTTCGGCATTTCTGGTCAGTCCCGAAGCGCGAATGCGACCGGCGCTCTCACTGTATTGAACTTGCGCGTGGAACGTCCAAATCTTCACTTCTCTTTTCTGTTTTCGGACTACCCGATACAACAGCGAGAGGCGTCTGCGGCGCCAAATGGTTTTCGGAACGTTGCTGGTCGAGAAAATTCCTATTCCAAAGCTCAAACGCGAGGAGATTCCAAAGATCGCGCGAACGATCGCGTCGCCCCCTGAGATGTTCATCCACCAGTAGCCTGACGGCAGGCGGATCGAAATATCCACGCTGCAATGTTTTTGGCTCGAGGAGCACGCTCAGCAGGCTCTCCTTCAATTCATTGCGAAGCCAGTGCACCAAGGGAACCCCGAAGCCCTTCTTCGGCCTGTAAATCACTTTTCGTGGAACTCCAACGCGTTCGGCAAGTTTTTTCAGAATGTATTTCTTCTGCCCGTCTCGGAGTTTCCAATCGGGAGGAAGCTGTGTAACCCATTCGGCGAACACGTGATCGAGAATGGGAGCGCGCACTTCGAGTGATGTCAGCATGCTCATGCGATCCACTTTTGTCAGAACATCCGCGGGCAAATATGTTTTGGCATCGAGATACTGCAGGCGGCTAAGTGCATCTTCTGCGGGCGCATTTTTCAGATAATCCCTAAAGAGTTGGTATGGCGACGGATACCTCGCCGCGACCGCTGCGTACTCCTTCGAAAATAGAGACTTTTCGCGTCCGTCCGGCGAGAGGAAAGAAATCTCATCCAAATACCGGTCCTCTTCGGGGAGCGACATCGTATACATGAATCTTCTACCGCGTGTGCCGGAAGGAAGAGCTGGAAACACCCGGTTTCGATAAATATCGCCCGCCCAGCGAGGCATAGGATTGCGGCGTCGCCGATTGAGATTGATTGTGTAGCGGTCGTAGCCGGCAAAAAGCTCGTCTCCGCCATCGCCGGCGAGCGCAACGGTGACGTGCTGGCGCGCAAGTCGCGAAACATGATAAGTCGGCACCATCGAGGAATCGGCGAAAGGTTCTTCCATGTGGTGGGTGAGCTGGTCGAGCGTCTCCAGAAAATTCGGCTCGACAATTAACTCGTGGTGCTCGGTCCCGAATTTCTGAGCCACTTCGCGCGCGTATACCGTTTCGTCGAATTCCTTATGCGCGAATCCGATCGTAAATGTTTTCACCGGAGACGACGAGAATCTTGCCATCAGCGCCACTACCGTTGATGAATCCACGCCTCCGCTGAGAAGCGCTCCGAGCGGCACGTCGCTGATCAGGCGAATCCGCACGGCTTCCGCGAGATGGTGCTCCAACTGTTCCAGGCACTCCTCTTCACTCTTTGGCGCGTGCGTGCCGAAGGCAGGAAGATCCCAATAGGCCCTTACTTGAATTTCGCCGCGTGAATATTCGAGGATGTGCCCCGGCGGAAGCTTTCGAATCTTTTCAAATGCAGTTAGCGGGTCGGGTATGTACCCGTAGCAAAAATAAGACAGCAATCCTTGCTGATCGACCGGATTCAATTCCGGCGCCGCGGCCAAAATCGATTTGATCTCAGAGCCGAAAAGCAATCGCCCGCGCTCGCAGGAATANNTTCTTCACGCAGTCAGCGCCATATTCTTCGTAGAGGTGAACGATGACTTCGGTATCGGTATTCGTATAAAACTTGTGCCCGCGCGCTTCGAGGTCCGGACGCAGTTCAGGGAAGTTGTAAATCTCACCGTTGAAGACAATCCAAACTTTCTGATTTTCGTTGTGGATCGGCTGGTGGCCGGTGGAAAGATCAATGATGCTCAGCCGCCGCATCCCCAGCCCGACGTGCCCTTTCGCGTACACACCCTCGTCATCCGGACCGCGATGGATGATCTGGTCGCACATCTGGCGGACTTCAACTGCAGGAACCTGGCGTTCCTTGTCCGAGTAAACCATGCCCGCAATGCCGCACACCTGTTTAGATCCTTACCCCAGGCCAGACATCGGCTGGAAAATTATGCAACTACTCTGCAACGGACTGCTCCTCAATTTTCTCGTATTCATGCAATATGGCGGCGCCAGCCGATAATTCCAGATTCTCGTCGCGATTCAGGAATCTTCTTCGCATGATCTCGATGACTCCCAAAGACCACCAGCTCGAATGTTTCTGCTGCGAATATGCCATCGTGCCGAGGATGGTCAGCAAGAACACAATGGTTCCGACCATTGTCGCAGCGATCACAGCCTTCCAAGAGTTTGCCGGAAATATGTGTGCAAATGCCAACATCGCGGCAGCCATCGGCAGTGATATTAGACAAGGCTTCAGAAATCCCTTTGAAAGGTAGCGCCCGAGAGGAATTTCAAGAACGCCGCACACATATTTCGGAATAAAGAACAGATTGATCACAACGGCGACAAGCATTGTCGCGAAGGCGTATCCCCACAGTCCCCAAAACTTAATCAGAAAAATGCCAAGAGCTGCCGTTCCGAAACCTTCAATCAGGCGCATCCAGATCAAGCCCTTATGTTTCCCAATCCCAAAGAGCATTGATTGCACTGAATACTGTGCAGCGTTGACGCCGAGTCCGAACGTTAGCAGGACCAACAAAGGATAGGCCGCCATGTATTCGCGGCCAACCCACAGCCCAAGCATCTGCTTGCCAAGCACCAGCATGATCACGGCTAAAGGCGCAAAAAGCACGAATGCCGTCTCACCGCACAAAATTAGCAGCCGGCGAAGCCCGGCTTTATCTTGTTGCGCTTCAAGCTGGCTCGAGAGCGGACTTACAAATTCCGTCATCGAGCCGATGCCGTTCAGCGGAATCGTCAACAGCTTTACAGGCAAAGAAAAAAGAGTCAGCGCCGAAGCCGAAAGAAATTTGACTATGATCAGCGGATAGAATGAGTTCTTCAGGCGCTCGCTCATTCCGACCGAGAAACTTGTAACGCCGTAAACAAGCATCTCTCGAAAAGTCTGCTTGTTGATACCTCTCGGATGCAGGCTGAATCCGTCGACTTCGCGAAAGGCCAATGGAACGGCTACGAACCGAAGCGTCAGAGTACTGAGCACCGTGGCCGCGCCAACGCCGAAAAGTCCGCCGCCCGCTTCGAGGACCCAAACTATAATTCCCACGCGGAGCAACATCCCGATGATTCGCAAGCCGTAAAGTTGGTCAAAGCGGCCGGCCGCTTCGAGAGATCCTTCAAATACGCTGATCGGAAAATCCAACGCCTGCGCAATCCCAACCAGAAGAAACAGGCTTGCAAACGCGTGGTCGTTAACTTCTTTCACCGAAAAAAAGTGCCCCACGTGCCGATAAAGCCCAAAAGCCAAGCCTAAAACAACAATGAACGCGCACATGAAGAAGTAAAAGCTGGTAGCGATGACTCGGTTGACTTCCTCCGGCTTGTGGAGCGCCAGATTACGAGACACGAAGCGCACAATTGCGGACCTCACTCCGATCTGCAAGAAAAGGTAGTAGTCGGATAACGCAACGATGAGGACCCAGAGCCCGTACGCCTCATCCCCCAGCCGGTGCAGGATGAATGGGGTGATGAAAAACGCGGTGCCCGCAGACACGATCACGGCTAACCACGTGGCGGCGACACTCCGAAGAATGAGGGATACTCGCATGAGGTTTCTGCTTATAAATCGTTATTCGGCACGGCCTGAACCGGCCGCGGGCGCCATGGCGTTGAACGGCACGGCCATAGCATCTGTAGTTTGCATGGCAACTGGTTCACGATCTGCTTTTTTCATGGTCCGTGATCCGGTTCGTAGTTGCGCACGGAAACAGAAATAATGTTGTCCGCTTCTTAAAGTAGCATGGTTTATGCCACGTTACGGGAAACCTCGGGCGGCTGTATCGGACATCTAAATTCCAATTTTTGAATCGTCGCGTAAATCGAGTATCCTTTCGGATAAGGCGGGCGGTGCGCGAGAACCTGAATCTATTGGCAAATGCCTATTGCTTTAGGCCCTTAATCACCAATATCTTTCCCTATCCGAACGAGGCACGGCGTGGAGCATTTAGCTACCCTTCCGACAATTGAAACGATCACCGGGATTTGGCAGCGAATTCTCCGGCGTTCTCAAGTAGGCGCTGACGATGATTTTTTCGCTCTGGGCGGCGATCCTGCCTCAGCCGCTGAATTATTTTCCGAAATCGCGAAGGTCTTTGGCCGCGAACTCTCGCCCTTGATCATCTACCAGGCTCCGACGATCGCATCTCTGGCCGCGGTCGTGGAACAAAGCGACCCAGTGCGGATTTCGCCGCTTTTGTTATTAAAGGCTGGCGCAACAACAGGATCAAAAACAGGAAATGCCCCGCCTCCAGTTTTTATCGCGCATGGCATCGGCAGCAGCGTGATGGACTTTTTTGAGCTCGTAAAGCGTGTCGAGACGGATCATCCAATCTATGGGATGCAAGCGAAAGGCACGGATGGCGTGGATGCGCCGTTGGACACCATCGAAGACATGGCTCAATTCTTTCTCGATGCGATTAAAGCCGTGCAGCCGCGCGGCCCTTACCTGCTGATTGGTTACTCTCTCGGCGGCTTGATCACGCTCGAGATGGCTCAGCGCCTGGCCGAGTCTAGCGAAAAAGTAGCTCTGCTGGCCTTGCTCGAAACCTACCCCCAGCGAAGATATTTGCCGCTTGGGCCCCGCCTTCAGCTTTCTACACGCTTGGTGCGGCATCACGCTTCCGCGATGATTAAGCTCCCCGCCAGCGGCGTGATCCCGTACATTCTTGGCGGGTCGGAGCATCGGTGGAAAATTTCGCAAGATCCGGGTGAGACCGAGGGCAACAATCTTTCAGGCGGCGACCTCGCCACACGGGCCATGCTCCGTGTATCTGAAAGAGCCTATTCGGCTTTGGTTCGTTACCGGCCACGGGCTTACGGTGGCCGGACAAGATTTGTGAAGGCCGCTATCAGCTTGCGCTTTCCCGAAAATCCTCGCGCGGTGTGGGCCAATCTCTTGCCCCAGCTTGAGGTGGAAATCGTGCCGGGCACTCACCAAGGGATTATCAGAACGCACTTCAAGAGTCTCGCGTCTGTGCTGTCACGCTATCTGACGGAAGCTTCCATTTAGCGCCCGGGTGGATCAAGAGGCGCGTTTCCCACAGCGCTTTACCCGGCGGGCGAGAGCTACCATCAGGGAGAAGAGTTATTCTCACGTATTTCGTTGTGGTCTTGACGCCAAGAATACGGTTCATGTACGCTACACGCGTTGGAAATATTGAACAGCCCGTTTGATAGCGCGGTTGGGCTCCGCAATCCTTGTCTTCAGGCTCCGGCCCGGGCCCTCCAAAGTGAACCAAATTTGCCTCCTGAATTGCGGCTCGAAGAGAAATCGTTCTCATCCGTCGAGCCAGATGAATGGGATGACTTCGTTCTTTCGACTGGCGGCTCTTTCCTCGGCTCTTGGAAGGTTGTCCGGGCGCGGCGGCTGTTCGGCCGCGTAAGATTGTTCGATTTCTTCGCAGAGAACACATCATCTAGCTCTCCGAAGATTGCGCAGGTCGCGCTTCTCACCAGTCGCTCAAAAATTACTTTTCTCGATCGCATCCATGTGAGCCCGGCGAACAGGAATCTCCGGACATTGTGCTTCCAGAAGCTTGTCGAGCGATTCGGAGCCGGCACGTATCGCTACGGTTCGCAATGGAATTGCGAAGAGCCTTTTGACTCGCCCGCCGTCCCCGGCTTCGCGATTGAACAGGTGCGCAATAAGCGCTTCCAAATCAATCTCGTCGAGCTCAAGAACTGGGATGATTTCCATTCGTACTTTCGGAATGTCAGCGAGAATATCCGGCGCGATTACAAGAAGGGGCGGTCCGCTTCGGCCACGATCAGGACCGGGTCTTTTATTGGCGCTTTCCGCGATGTGTTCGCGCTCTCTGCGCTCCGCGGATACGCCTTGCGAAAAGACAACAAGAGCGCATCCTTTTTGCAGGATTGCGTTGTCCACACATTCAAGCTTCTAGTATTGGGCAAAGACGGATTCATCAGTACAGTCAGATCAAAAGGCAAATGTTATTCCGCGTTCTTCGGGACACAATTTGGCGACAGTCTCTTCTATAACGCCGGCGGTACTCTGAAAAACTCGCAGGGACTCGGCTCGCTTCTCTTCGTCAGTCTTATCGAGAAATGGTTTGCAGATCACCCGAACGGCAGAATCTTTCTCGGAAAAACGCATGACAATGGCAAGCCGACGGCGAATGTAGACGGCGATCTTCTGTACCGGCGAAAGCTGCGTGCCTGTTCGGTGAGCGGATTCGAGTTCGAAGCAAAAGTCCACGCTTCTCCAGCGTAGGAATTTGCGCTGGCGAGGCTAACCGCTCGCCTGCCCAACACGCTCTCAACACAATTACACTAGAGCCAGAAGGCTCCATTCCGCCGGACTCGTGTCCGAAGCGACAGCTCGCCACCTAATATCTGTTACTTCAGAGCCGGGAGGCCCCCCTTCGCACTCCTAGCCGAAATGGTCGCTGACAACCCCTAGGCAGGAGCGTCGACGCTCCGAAAATTCTCATGATTCGTTCTGTGACGAACCCACAAATTACATCTTGGACGTTTCGGTATGGAATTGAGGAAAATGACAATCAGTGACTGTAGGCATCGAGTTGCTTGGTATCGTTCAACGCAAGGACGGCGAATGCCGTCGCTGCATCGCTCATGAAGCGCCCGACATTCGACGTTGGAACGCGGTATTTGTTGAGGGAGTACGCAGTCCACGAACCGTCAGTCTTATCCTGGTGGCTCGCCAACCAATCGAGACCTCGCTTCACTCGGTCATTCTGGCGAGAGACGCCCGCTTCCTCAAAAACATAAATGATAAACCCAGTGGCGAGCCCGTCGCTCTGCACTTCCTGCGGCGTCCCATCCTCCCGCTTCCATGTGCCGAAGAGCGATCCTAAATTTAGATCTCTCCAAGTGAGCGCAACCGAAGTCATACTCCATCCGCCATCCGGCCGCTGCTTGGCCAACATCTCATCAATGATTGACTTCTTCCGCTCTGCCGTGAGAAGTCCGGGCAATTTCGTCGAAGCCCAGAGCAGTGTGACGCGATTGAGAGGAGACTGTGCCGCGGAGTTTTGCTGCAGAAATTCGGTTAACAATCGAAGATTGTTTTGGATCTCAGGGCTGTTGCCATAACCCTGCGGAGCTACTCCAGTCGCGATCGCCGCCAGCGTGGCCCCATAGTACTCAGAGCCTCGCGATTCCCACGGCATCAAACCAAATTGCTGCCACAGCCATGCTCCTTTGAACCTTCCCTGTGTCTGTTGGAGTTTCCACATATTGGAGAACGCGGAGCGGGTATCCTCGCTCAGTTTTCCAGTTTGAGCGTCGTTGTTCGCCAGAATAAAGGCATTGATCACCGACTCCGTAGCCCGAGACTCTGGCGCCTTGTTGGGGCCGGCGTCGTCATCGCTGTAGTAAGGTGCAACGCTCGACCAAAGCCGCACGCGCTTTGTAACGTCCGCCAAGAGCAACCTTTCGTTGGCGGAGGGGCCTTCTTCCGCAAGCGCGTTGCGAAGAGTTGGCCGCGATACGATGTAGGGCGCCGTGGTATGGCAAGAGACGCAGAAAGTGCCGCGATCGCGCGCCGCATCTTCCCAACTCATCCACCAGCTTTCCCTTTGATCAAGGTAAGCCGCCGCGCTCTTAGGGTCCCAAGTGCCGGAAGCTGCCGCCTCAGAATGGTTAGCCTGGGCAACAACAGCTTCCTGGTCGTCGTAGCCTGGGACCTTCGTCTCAGTGTGGGAGCAGCCCGCAATCAGCGCATCCAAGGCCCATGCGGAAAGAAGGCACACTCGTTGCATTCTCACCTTCATGGAAATTCCCTCCCGTGCGGAACCAGTATAGCGAGGACGCTACCAAGCGAGACGCGCAACTCCCGTTATTTTGTCATGCGCGATCGGACGAGACGCCGCTCGTTAACGGCATCGACTAATCACGCGTTCGTCTTCGTCCGGGCGCGCCCAGCGCTGCTCTCCCGATGGGTTTTCTTCTTCCAATTTCAGAGACCTGTACTTCCGGACAGGTGACCATCTGTCGAAACACGCATGAGTACAAAAAGATTTTACTTGCAGACCCAAGTAGAATCGGTTGACGCACACTTCGCGTCCTAGAAAAGTACCAAAAAACGTACTTAGGAACATTGGGTACGACTTAGTACTACTATCTCATTGCGTGCGGGAGGGACGCGTTCCGTATACTCCCGCGTGACGACTATATTTTCAACGAAAGATAGGGGTGGGTTCAAAATGATTTTGGCAAACCAGTCCGGCCGCAGCCGCAATGGGTTCGTCTTCATATTTCAGACGCTGGCTATTCTCGCGCTAATTCTCAGCGCTGCGTCTGTTCCGCTTCGCGCCCAGAATCTTACGCTCAGAATAAAAACTACGAATAATCCGTCTACGTTTGCAATCAATCCCGTGACAAACAAGATTTACGTCGGCGAGTACGGCTACCACGCCTTTAACTTGATTGACGGCCTGACGAACGCCTGGCAGGAGGAACCATCCGGAAACGCGCCCCGCGCGCTGGCCGTGAATATCGTCACGAACACCATCTACGCAGCCAACTTCACCGACGGCACCGTCACTGTGTATGACGGCGCGTCGAATACCAACACGGCCACTCTCACGGTCGGGACCAATCCCATAGGCGTAGTGGTCGATCAAACAACCAACTTTGTCTACGTGGCAAATAGCGACGGCACGGTGACAGTAATCAATGGTTCGACGAGTGGGGTTCCCGCGACTGTTGCGTCGACGGTAACACTCGCTGCCGGAAGCACTCCCGTCGCCATCGGGATGAACACAGTCACGAACACGGTTTACGTCGCGAGCGCGATAACGAGTGCGAACGGCACCGTTTCAGTAATTGCTGGAGCAATCGGCGCGACGGCCGCATCGCTTACCACTGCTGTGACGGTTGGCGACGAGCCTTACGCCCTGGCCGTGAACGACGTGACCAACATGGTGTACGTCTCCAACAATGGCTACGGCACTGACGCGCTCGTCTATGCGGTCAACGGCTCGACGGACGCCGTTAGCGTATCCGCTGTAATCGGTGGCGGGCCCCAAGGCTTGGATGTGAACCCGGTCACCAATCAGATCTATGTCGCCACCACTTTAAATCTGGCAGGCACAAGCGGCGCGCCCGGAACTGTCGTGGATATTAACGGAGCGACATTCACGGTTGCAGCGACGATAACGGCTGGCATCGCCCCTCTCGCCGTAACGGTAAACCCGATCACAAATCAGATTTACGCCACCAACAATGATCCGGGCAGCGCCACTTCAACCGTTACCATAATTGATGGCGCAACCAACACCGCGACGGCCAACATTGCAGTAGGCGTGGAACCATTCAAAGTCGGATTCAACCCCGTAACGAATAAAATCTATGTCGGAACCCTGTCGGACGGTTACGTCTCCGTGATCGACGGTGCAACGAACACTACGGCAACGGTTGGCGCTGGCGGCGGTGCGGAATTTTTGGCACAAAACCCGCTCACGAACAAAATTTACGTCGGTAATTCGGGAGGCTCTACCGTCTCCGTAATTGATGGCGCGACGAACACGTCTACATCCGTCACCGTGCAAGGCCAACCGGAATGGGTGGCTGTTAATCCGGTGACGAACACAATCTATACGGCGAATAGTGCCAGTGAAACCGTATCCGTAATTAACGGCGCGACGAATACTGTCACCGCTACGATTACTGTTGGCACTACTCCTTATGGCGTGGCCGTGAACCCGGTGACGAATACGGTTTTCGTGACGAACCGCGATGACGGAACCGTCTCGGTCATTAGCGGAGCGACGAATACGGTCACCAACACAATTACGGTGGGCTCGCTTCCAATCGCTGTCGCCGTCAACCCAGTGACCAATCAGATTTACGTCGCCAACTCTGGCGGAACTACCGTGATCGATATCGATGGCGTGTCATTCAGCACGACGCCGATCACCGTTGGGTCGGGCCCAGCCGGTCTCGCTGTCAACGCCGTGACAAATCTGATTTACGTTGCGAGCACGAATGGCACTGTAACCGTGATTGACGGTACCGGCGTAGCATCCCCCGTGACTGTCACCATCGGAAACACTCCGCAGAGCATAGACGTCAACCCGTTTACCAATCAGATTTACGTATCGGACACCGCGTCTTCCGTTTTCGACATTGACGGCACTACAAACGTAGCGACGCAACTCACGGTCGGCACCGCTCCCGTTGGCGTAGCGGTGAATTCCGTCACGAACAAGATCTATGTGGCCAACGCAAATGGCGGAAGTATTTCTGTGATCGACGGCGCGACGAATACCGTCTTCCCCGCGATCCCCGCTGGCACTCTTACTACGTTCCCCGTTGTGAACCCGGCGACTAACACTGTTTACGTCACCAATAACGTCACTGAAAACGTGACGGTCATCGCGGAAGAAAACGTCAATGCCATTCCGCTGACAACCGCGATCACGGGACTCACGAACAACACCACGTTTGTCTATAGCGGCTCGCCAACGTTCACTTTCACTGTCACGCCGTCGTTTGCGCCGACATCGCCGGCCGTTCAGGGGGTCTACTATCAACTCGACACGTGGGTTGGCCAATGGACTTTGGCGTCCGGGAGCGGCAACTCGTATACCAGCGCGGCCGTGCCGGTTACGCCGGGCGTCCACGTTCTATTCGCCTACGCGACGGACCAGCAGGAACCAGACGGCGAAAGCACGGACCAGCCGATCATCGGCAATATCGCCGCTTACGTTTTCTTCGTAGTTGATTCAACAACTACCAACACACTTGGCTCGAGCGTGAATCCCTCGGCGCCGGGCCAAAGTGTCACATTCACAGCGACTGTGACTGACGTCTCACCCGGCACTTCAACGCCCACGGGAACCGTCACGTTCTTCGACGGTGTCACGACCCTTGGCACGGGCCCGCTCACGGGAAACCCAGGCGTTGCGACATTCGCAACTTCTTCTTTGACCACGGGTTCGCATTCCATCACTGCCGTGTATGGCGGCGATGCAAACAATGCCAGCAGCGCTTCGGCTGCGCTTACGCAGCAGGTGCTGCAAACCACCACAACCGGAGTAATATCCAGCCTCAATCCGTCAACCCCTGGCACGTCCGTCACGTTTACTGCGACGGTCACCGCGACGGGCGGTTCGATTACCCCGACTGGATTAGTGACCTTTGAAGATTCAGGAACGTCCATCGGCACGGGAACGCTGAGCGGCTCTGGCAACACCGCCACTGCGACTTTCGCGACGACGGCCCCTTTGACCGTCGGCGATCATGCGATCACCGCCGTGTACGCCGGTGATGCAAATGACAGCGGCAGCACGTCGAGCGTCCTCGTACAGGTTGTGAATTCAAACACATCGACCACGGTGCTGGGCTCCAGTGTGAATCCGTCTCTCTTCGGCCAGTCGGTCACATTTACAGCGACTGTGACAGGGAACGGCACGCCCACCGGCTCGGTTACGTTCAAGGATGGCGCGACGACCATCGGCACGGGCACTCTCTCTGCGGGTGTCACAACGTTCACGACATCAACGCTCGCAATCGGCACGCATTCGATCACCGGAGCCTACAGCGGCGATGCGAACAACGCCACGAGCGTCTCGAACACCGTCTCGCAAGTCGTAAATCAGGATTCGACCACGACGACGCTGATCTCGAGCGTGAATCCGTCCGTCTTCGGGCAGTCGGTGACGTTCACCGCGACGGTGGCAGTTGTTGCGCCGGGCGCGGGTACACCTGGCGGTACCGTGAACTTCAAGGACGGCGCCACGACGATTGGCTCGGGCACGCTTGCTGCAGGTGTGGCGACGTTCTCGACTGCAACTCTCACGGTTGGCACGCATTCCATCACCGCGGTCTATGTCGGCGATACGAACGACACGACAAGCACGTCTTCGGTGGTGTCGCAAGTCGTGAATCAAGATTCAACGACGACGACGCTCATCTCCAGCGTGAACCCGTCGGCGTTCGGGCAGTCGGTGACGTTCACCGCGACGGTGGCGGTTGTTGCGCCGGGCGCGGGCACGCCCACCGGCACAGTCACGTTTAAGGATGGCGCCACCTCCGTCGGTACAGGAACACTCAATGGCTCGGGTGTCGCAACTCTCTCGACTTCAACGCTGGCCGTTGGCACGCACCCGATCACTGCGGTATATGGCGGCAGTACGAACGACGTCACCAGCACGTCAACCGTCCTGTCACAAGTTGTGAATCTGAATTCGACAACCACGGCGCTCACATCGAGCGTTAACCCATCAGCCTTCGGCCAGTCGGTAACGTTCACGGCAACCGTCGCCGTAGTCGCTCCTGGCGTAGGGACGCCCACCGGTACGGTTACGTTCAAGGACGGCACTACGACGATCGGCACGGGCACTCTCTCTGCGGGTGTCACAACGTTTACGACATCAACGCTCGCAATCGGCACGCATTCGATCACTGCGGTCTACGGCGGCGATACGAATGACAGCACGAGCACTTCAACCGCTGTGTCTCAAATCGTCGGTCAGGATTCGACCACCACGACGCTTATATCCAGCGTGAATCCGTCGCTCTTCGGCCAGTCAGTCACATTTACGGCGACCGTGAGCGTAGTCGCGCCGGGCGTAGGCACTCCCACCGGAACGGTAACGTTCAAGGATGGCGCCACAACGCTTGGCACCGGGACGCTTGCCGCAGGTGTGGCGACGTTCTCGACGGCCACGTTGACTGCCGGTGCGCATTCCATCACCGCGGTTTATGGCGGCGATACCAACAATGCGACGAGCACCTCGGCCGTCTTGACCCAAACAGTCAATCAGACCGGCACGAGCACCACGCTGGCCTCCAGCGTCAACCCCTCGCTTTCCGGCCAGTCGGTCACGTTCACGGCGACCGTGCTGTCTTCGGGCTCGGTGACGCCAACAGGGACGGTAACGTTCAAGGACGGCGCGACGACCATCGGCTCCGGCACGTTAAACGGCTCCGGCGTCGCCACGTTCGCAACTACAACTCTCACCGTTGCCCAACATTCGATCACCGCAGTCTATGGCGGCGACGGAAATAACACCGGCAGCACCTCGACGGCTCTTACGCAGACGGTTCAGCAGAATACGACCACTACGTTAACGTCGAGTTTGAATCCGTCCACGGCGGGAGTCTCAGTCACATTCACCGCGACGGTTGCCGGTACGGTCAATGGAGCGCCCACGCCTACCGGAACGGTCACGTTCAAGGACGGCGCGACGACAATTGGCACCGGCACTTTGAATGGCTCTGGTGTTGCGACATTCGCAACCGTGAGTCTGACTCCGGGCGCACACTCGATCACCGCGGTCTACGGCGGCGCGACGCTCGACATCACGAGCACGTCAGCCGTCTTGACGCAGACCGTGATACAGACTACGACCACGACTCTGACTTCCAGTGCGAACCCGGCGACGTTCGGCTCACCGGTTACTTTCACGGCGACGGTCACGGCCGGTTCCGGAACACCCACCGGCACCGTGACGTTTAAAGACGGCACGACGACGATCGGCACGGGCACACTAAACGGCTCGGGCGTGGCAACGTTCACAACTAGCTCGCTCGCTGTCGGCGCGCATTCGATCACGGCTGTCTACGGCGGCGACGCGAATAACTCTCCGAGCACTTCAGCGGTCCTGACCGAGACGATTCAGGAGTCCTCAACCACCACGTTGACCTCGAGCGCGAATCCGTCGCTCTCCGGCGCGCCGGTGACGTTCACTGCGACCGTCACGGGCAGTTCGGGCACGCCGACGGGCACGGTCACATTTAAGGATGGAGGCACCACGCTCGGCACCGGCACGCTCAATGGCTCCGGCGTCGCGACGTTCTCGACGGCAACCTTGGCCGTCGGCTCGCACATGATCACCGCGGCATACGGCGGAGATGCGAACAATCTTCCGAGCACCTCGGCCGTGTTGACGCAGGTGGTGCAACAGAACACGACCACCGCGCTGACATCCAGCACGAATCCGGCGTTCTCCGGAGGATCCGTTACATTCACAGCGGTCGTGAAGGGTCTCGTCTCAGGCACGCCGACCGGTACAGTCACGTTCAAGGACGGCACCACGGCGCTCGGCACGAACACGCTGAATGGCTCGGGCACCGCGACGTTCATCACAACTTCACTCAGCGTCGGTTCGCATTCGATCACGGCCGTGTATGGCGGCGACACGCTCGACGTCGGCAGCACATCTCTGGCTGTCTCTGAGACGATCAACCCCGCGGACTTCTCTGTCACGGCAAGTCCGACTTCCGCGACGATCACGCCCGGCCAGACGGCAACCTACACGTTCACGATTACGCCGGATGGTTCGTACACAAGCCCGATCAACTTCAGCTGCACCGGATTGCCGGCTTTCTCAAGCTGCAGCTTCAGCACCAACCCGGTAACGCCCGATGCACAAACGGTCACCACCACGCTCACCATCACAACGATGGGACCAAACAGTGCCATCATCAGCGTGCCCGCTTCTCACGGCGGACCCGGCAACACGCCGGCCTATGCGTTGGGGACTTCCGCTGCACTCATGTCGCTTCTTGGCATGATGCTGCTCGGCGGCGACATGAAGAGGAAGCGTCAACTCTGCAAGGGTCTTTTGATTGCGAGCGCGATGCTGGTGGTGATGGGCGCGATGTCTGCCTGCGCCAGCAACCCCGGAGGGAATAAGAACGTCACTCCTGCGGGAACGAGCACGATCACGGTAACCGCGGCTGGCGGCGGNNCTCGGCCAAATCATTTTCGGCGCTATGATGGCTTGCGATTCTGCCACTCGCCTTTTTGGTTCGCCGCAACTGGGGGGTGCGTTTTGCTAACACAGGTGTCGCTATGATCGCCTGCCGATCGGCTCTCGTTGTAACATTCAAATCGTTAGTGAATTCGGAAGCAAAAGAATGAAAGCGCGCGAAATAGCGATCGTAATTCGCAACCTGGTTCTTGGCGCAAACCTCGAATCCCTCGGGTCCTTGAACCACCCCCGAATGGTCGCCAATTACGCCACCGAATGCAGGTTTTTGTATCACTCGCTGTTTCCTAATGGCGGGCTGCCGCAGAAACCCGTCTGGGAAGCCTTGGGAGCCGAACAAGCCTCGGTGACCTTTTACGGCAAAGCATCCGAAGACTGGTTCCGGCCGGTAGCTTCATACGCTACCGACCTGGTTTCCATGTGCATGCTGTGCCAGATTCTAAAGCCAAAAATCATTTTCGAAATTGGCACGTACCACGGTTCCGGTGCTCTGCACTGGGCAGGCAATGCCCCGGGGGCGGAACTTTACACACTGGACCTGCCTGCTTCTGTGTCCCCCTCACTATCCGTCACTGCGATGGACACGCAACACATCGCGGAGCACGCTCGTACGGCCCAAATGGAATTTGTGGGAACGCCAGAAGCCGCCAGAATTCATTGTCTCTACGGCGATACGGCCACATTTGATTTTTCGCAATTCGCGGGCAAGGTTGACCTTTTCTTTATTGACGGCGCGCATAGCTACGGATACGTCCGTAACGATACCCTTCGTGCTTTCGACTGCTGCAAACCTGGGTCAGTCATCGCCTGGCATGATTACGGGAAAATGGGATTTAACGGAGTCTCCCGATGGCTTCATGAACTCGCTCGCCAGGGAAAAAAGATTTATCGCGTTCCGGGCGGCTCTCTGGCTTACATGAAGGTCTAGTCTCACTGCTAGCTTGAGCGCGAGAATTCCCTTCCCCGCGTCAAAAATATTCTAGTCCGCCAGTAATCGCTCAGCCTTCAAATCTATTTCTGTCTTCTCAAGCCCAATACGTGCGGTCGAGCGTCCGGTATTGAATCGCTTCTCCGATGTGCCGCGGCGCGATATCTTCGGCGGAATCGAGATCGGCAATCGTGCGTGCAACTTTCAGGATGCGGTCGTGGGCGCGCGCCGATAGCCCAAGCCGTTGAATCGCGTTCTCTAGCGGCTTTTCCCCCTCCGCTCCTATCTCGCAATGCTTCCGAATGAGCTTCGGCGGCATTTGCGAGTTGGCGTACACGCCTTTTTCGCCGGCATAGCGTCGTAGCTGGATTTCGCGCGCGCGAATCACGCGCTCTCTCACGGCCTCGGATGGCTCCACGTGCCCATTCCCTCGAAGTTCCTTGTATTTCACGGCGGGAACTTCGATGTGGATATCAATGCGGTCGAGCAGCGGCCCGGAAATTTTCGAGACGTACCGTTGGATCTGCATCGGAGTGCAGTGGCACTCTCGCGTCGGATCGCCGAAGAATCCGCACGGGCACGGATTCATCGCTGCGGCGAGCATAAAGCGCGAAGGGAAACAGACGGAGAGAGCGGCGCGCGAAATCGTCACTTGACCATCCTCGAGCGGCTGCCGCATCACCTCGAGAACGTTGCGCTGGAACTCGGGAAGCTCGTCGAGGAAGAGCACGCCGTTATGCCCGAGCGAAACTTCGCCGGGCCGCGGCACCGCGCCGCCGCCGATGAGCCCCGCGTCGCTGATCGTGTGGTGCGGCGAGCGGAAGGGCCTCGCTCCCACCAGCCCTCGCGAACTATCGAGAACGCCCGCGACGCTGTGGATGCGCGTCGTCTCAATGGCCTCGTCGAGCGACATCGACGGCAGGATCGTTGGAATGCGCTTTGCAAGCATCGTCTTGCCCGCGCCCGGCGGGCCGATCAGCAGGATGTTGTGGCTCCGCGCGCACGCAATCTCCACGGCGCGCTTCGCCGCCATCTGCCCGCGGACATCGCGCATATCCACAGAGTATCCCGCCGATTCGGCGAGCATCTGCGCCGTGTCCACGCGGATTGGCTTGAAAGATTCCGGCGCATTGACGAGGTCGGCCGCCTCGATGAGCGATTTCACCGCGAACACATCTATGCCCTCGACCACCGCGGCTTCCCGCGCATTCATCTCGGGCACAACGACGCATCGCACTCCGCGCTGCCTGGCCGCGATCGCCGCGGAGAGCGCGCCGCGAACGGACCGCACGCTGCCGTCGAGCGATAGTTCCCCGAGAAATACGTGCGAGTCGGGAACCTTGCCGTGGAATAAGCCCTGGCAGCCCAAAAGGCCCAGCGCCATGGGCAGATCGAATGCCGAGCCTTCCTTGCGAATATCGGCGGGCGCGAGATTTACGGTGACGCTTTGAGGCGACGGAAAATCAAAGCCACAATTCTTCAGCGCGGACTTAATCCGCTCGCGGCTTTCCTTGACGGCGATGTCAGGCAAGCCGACCACGTTGAAATCGCCCATCTTCCCCGCGCCGATGTCGACTTCCACTTCGACGGGATAGGCATCGATTCCAAACACTGCCGCGCTGAGCGTTTTGAATAGCATTTTGTAGGGCTAGCGTCCCCGCGGCGCACACGAGGAGCGTTGTTAGAGAGTTGCAGCCTAACTCAAAACGCCCACTCATAAGCGGTCCTACGTATTCATTCACGGCGTCCTAGTAGTAACTCTCCAGCGCCATCTGAGCACGCACTTACATTTCCGCTAAACAATCTCGAATCGCGGCAATCGGCATGTGCGCACATCCGGCACTTGTAGCGCCCGGCTTCAGCCGGGCAGCCTTTGCTTTTTCTGCCTGCGCCGATCGCATCCAAACTCTACTGCTGCGTAGACCCCCCGGAGCTTTACACTTCACGCCACAAAACGTATTCTTGGCCGCGACAGTTCGTGCATCGGTTTGCCCGTCCAACTGACCCAGCGGAGGAAGTCATGATTTACGCAGCGCTTGCGGTTGTCGTTTTTCTCGTCTTCATCGTCGTCGGTATGTACAACAGCCTGGTCGGACTGCGCGTGCAGGCGGACAACGCGTGGGCCGACATTGACGTTCAACTGAAGCGCCGCTACGACCTGATTCCCAACCTCGTGGAAACGGTGAAGGGTTACGCGGGGCACGAAAAAGATACGCTCGAGGGCGTTGTCGCCGCGCGAAATAGCGCCATGAGTTCCCAGGGCCCGGCCGCCAAGGCAGAGACGGAAGGCGTGCTCACTCAGGCGTTGCGCCAGGTGTTCGCGCTCGCCGAAGCCTATCCTCAATTGCGCGCGGTCGAAAGCTTTAATCAGCTACAACAAACGCTCAATCAGATAGAAGACACCGTCCAGAACGCGCGCCGCTATTACAACGCCGTGGTTCGCGACTTGAACACGAAAATCCAGCAATTCCCGACGAACATCATCGCGGGCATGTTCAACTTCAAGCCGCGCGAATTCTTCGAAATTACAGCTCCGGCGGAACGCGAAGTCCCGAAAGTAAGCTTCGGCACAGGGGCCGCGCAATAATTCCGTATCGGGATTAACAAGCCGCCATGAAAATTCTGCGTCGCGGAACCGCTCTGCTGTTGCTCACGCTCGGAATTGCGTGCATCGCGGCGCTTCCCGCGTTCGCGCGCGAGCTCGCGATTCAGAAATTTGATGCCGTCGTCACCGTCAATGCCAACGGAACGCTCGACGTTTCCGAAACGATCCTCGTTCACTTCACCGGCGAATGGCATGGAATCTACCGCACCATCCCCATCAACTACACCACCGCGCAGGGATTCAATTACTCGCTTATGCTCGACCAAATCGTCGCCACCGATGACACCGGCACGCGACTGAAATGCGAAGTGAGCCGCCAAGGGGATTACAAGCAATTCAAGGTCTACGTGCCGGACGCTGTCGACGCCACGCGAACCGTAATCCTTCACTATCGCGTCCTTGACGGCCTCCGATTTTTCGCGGATCACGACGAACTCTACTGGAACATCACCGGCGATCGCTGGGATGAGCCGCTGCCCGAGGTGAGCGCCGAAATTGATCTGCCTGCCGGCACAACAGGAATTCATTCTCTGGCCTTCACCGGCTCCTACGGATCCACGGCACAGGACGCGAGCATCAGCACCTCCGGAAACAAGGTCATCATCGAATCCAAACACTCGCTGGGCTTTCACCAGGGTCTGACGGTCGTCGTCGGTTGGGACAAAGGCTTCGTCCACGAACCCACCGCCTTCGATAAGACGATTTTGTTTCTACGCAGCAATCTGATTCTCTTCGTCCCGGTAATTGCATTCGCCGTGATGTTTTGGCTGTGGTGGTCGTTCGGACGCGACCCGCGCCGCCAACCGATCGCCGTGCAGTACGAACCGCCGGACAAGCTGACGCCCGGCGAAGCCGGCACTCTCGTGGATAATGCAGCCGCCATGCGGGACATCACGGCAACGCTTGTGGACCTCGCGGTGAAAGGCTACTTGACCATCCAGCAGAGCGAAGAGAGCCAGATGCTCGGCCTGATGCACCATAAGGACTACATCTTCCAAATGAAAAAACCCGCGACTTCGTGGACAGACGTGCGGCCTCATGAGGTAGAGATGCTAACTGGGCTGTTCGATGGCGGGCAGAGGGATTCCGTGAAGCTCTCCGAATTGCGGAATAGCTTTTACGTCAATTTGCCGGTGATCCGAGAGAAAATTTTCGCGGCGCTAATCGGCGACGGCTATTACCTGCATCGCCCCGACGTGATTCGCAACGGATTTGTAGTCGGTGGAATTTTGGTTGGCATTTTCGTTGCAGTCTTTGGTGCGAGGCTATTGAGCGACGTCACCGGCCCAAGCGCGATCGTGAGCGGCGTGGCCACGGCCGCAATCATCGTTGGCTTCGGCTGGTTTATGCCCGCACGCACGATCACCGGCGCGCGTGCGTACGAGAAGGTTCTCGGCTTCGAGGATTTTCTGCGGCACACCGAGAGCGACCAGATCGCACGCATCGTGAAAACGCCGGAAATGTTTGAGAANNTATTTGCTCGTCAACGATCTGAATTTCATGTCAATGTCAGCCGCGTCTTCGTTTGCGTCCGGCCCCCGCAGTTCCGGCGGAGGTTTCGCTGGCGGCTCAGGCTTCGGCGGTGGCGGCTTCTCCGGCGGCGGCTTCGGCGGCGNNGCCCGGCCTTTCTTCAAATAATCTCGCACCACAATAGCAAAGCCCGCAGGCCCCCACCTCCGGGTCAGCTCAACAATTTCACGCTCAAATTTCGATTCACGCGTAGAAGCCGCGCCTCGTGCTACCTTGCGCTATCCGACCCCGATTTACGAGCCCGCTGTGGCGCGCTCGAGCGCGATCCATTGTGCGAAATAAATTGTTCGAGAGCGCGCAGCAGCTTCCGCCCGGCCGTCCGCAATTCATCGCGATGTGGCAAAGAGACGCGCTTCAGTTTGCGCTCGCCCGACGGCGTAAGCTGAACGAGAACCTGCCGGCGATCCGCCCGGCTCCGCGCGCGCCGAACAAGACCGCGCTTCTCAAGCCGATCCATCAATTCGACGGCGCNNCGGCGCTGTGATGCTGGATTTGCAGGCGCTCCGCGAGAACGCCGACAGTTGCTTTCTGTGAGACCGGAACACCTTTGATGGCAAGTAGCGCTTGGTATTGTTGCGGCTCAAGCCCCGCCGCGCGTGCGTTGCGTTCGCTGAAGTTCAGGTACCGGCGAANNTTGAAGCGTTCTCTGCTGGGCCTGGACATATCCAAGCACGATTATATCGTATTCCGATGTAAATTGTCTCTTTCGGCCAACGTGTGCCGCTGACAACAACACGTGCGGAAGCGCGAGGAAACGCCTGCGAGCAATATTTCTTCGCAAACATTGTAACTTCAGAACCCAAAGGCTCCCGCCTCCGGGTCCGCAGAATCACTATGCGGAATTCGTGCGCTTCAATCCTGAAGCAGCTTTCGAAACGACTTCTGCGTCTTCACGTGCTTGAATCCAAGCCGCTCGTAAAACGCATGCGCGCGTTCGCGAATCACATTCGAGCGCAGCGAAACGATCTTGCATCCATGCTCCCGCGCCCAAGTTTCAGCCCGCTCCATCAGCAGCGTGCCGTTGCCGTGAGATCGCTGCGCGGCATCCACCACAAGCCCGCCAATTTCAGCGCGTGGATCCGATTCCATGGTTCGAATCACAAACACATGAAGAAATCCAGCCAGCCGCCCATCGGGGGTCTCCGCAACGAACAATCCGTGGTCGGGCGCGCCATCGATTCCGCCAAATCTCGCGCGAACCTCTTCCTCATTCGACGGATAACCAAGTTGATTGCACAGCTCGGGAAGCTGCGGAACATCGGCCGGAATCGCACGCCGCACTCGAATCATAAGATTAGGCAACTGTAGCGCCGCACCGATCTGCCCCGAGCTTCGAAGGGTTTCCGTGCCGCATTTTGTAGAGAAAAGTGCCGGACGAAACCCGGCTGATTTCGCTGACGTTGCCAGCCGGCGTCTCTCCCGTTTCAAAAGAGTTTGTCGGAATCCAGCAAAATCGTCACCGGCCCATCATTCACCAACTCCACATTCATGTGCGCCTGAAAAATTCCAGTCTCCACATGAACGCCGAGCGATTCCACGGCGCGCACGAATTCCCCGTACATCGCCTTCCCTTTTTCCGCCGGCGCGGCAGCCACGAAACTGGGCCGTCGGCCGCCGCGCGCATCTCCATAAAGCGTGAATTGCGAAACCGCCAGCATCGCGCCACCCGTATCTTTCAGCGAGCGATTCATCTTCCCGTCTTCATCGCTGAAGATTCGCAGATGAATGATTTTCTCGGCAAAGGCGGCAGGGACGCCGTCCGCATCATTCGCGCCGACGCCGACCAGCACAACAAGCCCCGCGCCAATTTCCCCGACCGTGTGCCCGTCAACCTCAACGCTGGCCCGACTCACCCGCTGGACCACAGCTCTCATTTCATCATCCGAACACGCAGCTAGTGCGCGGCTTCCGGCGGCGGCGCTGGTCTGCGCGGAAGCAGCTCCGGCAGTTGCGCGATGTTGTAGCCTGTCACCGCCATCGCTTGCGCTCCTTCGACAACTCCCGCCTCGTTCACCTGATCGAAAGTATCCGCCTGCGAGTGGTGCGTCTCGAAATATTGCATCGGCTCCTGAATTCCATAAAAGCCCGGCACGCCCGCGCCCTCAAACGAATTGTGATCGCTTCCAAACATGGATCTCTCGCTCAATTCGAGCAGCCCAACCGCATGCAGCGGCGCCACCACCTGTTGCATGATTTCCAAATCCTGATAATTCCCCATCAGACCAAACGTGAGAACTTTGCCGGTACCCGTATCATGAATCAGCGCTGCCGAAAATTTCGGCAGCTCCGCTTTATGCGCTTCGCAGTACGCGCGAGAGCCGTTCAATCCTTGTTCCTCGCCGCTGAACAGAATGAATCGAATCGTCCGCTTCGGCTTGATCCCCAATTTCTGAATCGCTCGCGCCGCTTCCAGAACCACCATCGAGCCCGTGCCATTGTCGGTTGCGCCCGTGCCGAGATCCCACGAGTCAAGATGCCCGCCGAGAACAACAACCTCATCAGGCTTCTCGCTGCCAGGAATTTCCGCGACAACGTTATAAACATCTACCGGCGCATCGCCGATTGTATTCGTGATATTCAATTCGACGTCAACCGGCCCGCGCTTCATCAGCCGCCAAATCAGCGAATAATCTTCTGAAGTCGCAAACACGCCGGGAAATGGAGAAATTCCGTACAGGCGCCCGCCGAGGCCTGTCATATTCAGCAGTGCGTCGGGCTTGCCTGAATCCACCATGAGCGCCGCAATACCTTCCGACTTCAAGAATTCCGCACGATCCGCGCCAAATTTGTAAATTCCGGGGCCGTACTGCGGTCTCCGTTCGTTCGGCCGCGGCGGCGAAACGAGAAGAAATGAGTCTCCGTAAGGCACCAGCATCGGATTGACCGCAGGCTCGTCGGGAGCAGGCAACGGCGAGGGCTCGTTCATAATCACAATCGCGCCCTGCAGCTTGCCTTTATACTTCTGCAGTTCCTCCATCGAAGTCGCATTGACGTAAGCCACTCTGCCGTGCACCGCGCCATTCGTTCCCGGCGCCCACGCGTAGGAAGCAAGCGTGAGCCGATGTTCGACGGGACTCACGATTCGCCCTAGCGCCGAACCTCGCGTCCACGTATGCGCGATCTGCCACGCTTCAAGATGCGCGTTCGCGATTCCGTAAGCGCTGAATCGCTCCTTCGTCCAATCATTCGCCTTCCTGAGATTTTCCGAGCCGGTCAATCGCGGCCCAATCATGTCCGAAAGATATTCGAGGTTCGACATGATTTCGTTATGGTCTTTGATTTCGCCAAGAATTTTCTGGTCGGCCGCCATCGTGGCATCCGTAACCAGCTGCGGCTTCTGCGGCCGCGCCGGCTGCTGCGCGCGAGACACCACCGCGACAATTGCAACGAAAACCAAAATGAATCCGAGAACTGCCCCGCGATTCGCTTTCGTAAGCACGCTCGATTTGTCCTCTCTGGCAGAATTCATGGCGACGCGATTGTATTCGCCCGCCGGCATCGAGGCAATCACGCGCGACACGAATTGCCGGCAGCGCCTCACTCGGAAATCCATCCGCGAAAATGGGCCTTGTGCTACGAGGAGGCGGCGCGTTGACGCGTCTCCAGTGGTGTCCTAAGATGCCATCGACGAGGTCCTCGCCGATGGCGATCGAGCGCTTGGGCCACTACCTCCTGCTCGAACAGGTCGGCGCCGGTGGCATGGGAGAGGTTTATCGCGCGCGCGACGAACGCCTCGACCGCTACGTTGCCATTAAGATTCTGCCTCTCAGCCATAGAAACAACTTGCCCGCGCGAAATCGGCTTCTTGACGAAGCGCGATCCGCATCGCAACTGAATCATTCCCATATTTGCACGGTTTATGAAGTCGGTGAAGAAAACGGCATCGCCTTCATCGCCATGGAGTTCGTCGCGGGGAGGCCCTTGAGTGCGATCATTCCGCCCGATGGCCTTCCAATCGAGCAGGTCCTGCGCTACGGCACGCAGATCGCCGATGCGCTCGCACATGCTCACCAACGCCGCGTCGTTCACCGCGATCTGAAGCCCGCTAACGTCGCAGTGACTTCGGAAGGCGATGCCAAGGTGTTGGACTTTGGCCTGGCGACGCGCCTCGAAATTGAAGAACTGGAGACGATGACGCTCTCACGAGCGCACTTTGCTGAATCTCAGTCGCTCGCCGGGACGTTGCCGTACATGGCGCCGGAACAGCTTCGCGGCGAATCTGCCGACGCTCGTTCCGACATATGGGCGCTAGGCGTTCTTTTGTTCGAAGCAGCTTCCGGCCACCGGCCGTTTTCGGGGCGCTCTGGGCTTGAGCTGATCTCTGCCATTCTTCGCGATCCTCCTCCTCCGCTGTCGGATCGTGTCCCGGCCGGACTTGCGGCGGTAATCCGGAAGTGCATGTCAAAGGACCCCGGAGCCCGCTATCAACGCGCCGGCGAGATCCGAGCAGCGCTCGAAACACTCGGATCCACGATCTCTTTAACGCTCGCCCCACCCACGACGGCTCCTTTGGCGTCCCGTTCTCAAACGGCAGTTTATGTTTGGGCCGCCGTGGGTTTGGTCGCTGTATTGGCGATCATATTCGCGACGAACATCGGCGGATTGCGCGAGCGGTTCTTCCACTTAAGCAGTGCTCCCGGAATTCGATCGCTTGCGGTCCTGCCGCTCGAGAACCTTTCACGCGATCCGGCGCAGGAATATTTCGCCGACGGTATGACGGAAGAGCTGACAACTCAACTCACCCAGATCAGCGCGTTGCGCGTGATTTCACGGACGTCGGTAATGCGCTACAAGGATTCAAAGAAGTCCCTGCCCCAGGTTGCGAATGAGCTTGGGGTGGACGCCGTGGTGGAAGGCTCGGTGTTGCGGGTAGGCGACCGAGTGCGAATTACGGCGCAACTGACTCAGGCCTCTACGGGCGAGCAGCTTTGGGCGCAAAGTTACGAAGGCGACGCGCGCGACGTACTGAATCTGCAGCAAGATGTCGCTAAGGCCGTTGCCGATGAAGTGAAAGTGCATCTCACACCTCAGGAGCAGTCCCGGCTTTCGAGTCCCCAGCCCGTGAATCCGGCCGCCCACGAAGCTTATCTCAAAGGGAATTACTTGATCGAGGGCACCGCTGAGCAGGAGCGCAAGGCCAAGGAGTATTTCGAGGATGCGATTCGGATCGACTCCAAATATGCGCCGGCCTACGCGGGACTGGCCGATTATTACTGGTCAACTTTGGATCTTCGTCCGCGCGATGCCATGCCCAAGGCAAAGGAGAACGCCCTCAAGGCGCTGGAACTCGATCCCCTCCTGGCACAGGCTCATTACGAACTGGCGGCGGTTCACTTCTACGGCGACTGGGACTGGACGGGAGCCGAAAAGGAATTCAGGCGCGCGCTTGAACTCAACCCGAGCGACTCGGAGAGCCATCGCTTCTACTCTATTTTCTTGGCTGCTCTCGGACGTAAAGAAGAAGCGTTGGCCGAAGGCCGAAAGGCCCAAAATCTGGATCCTCTTTCACTCTCGACTCAGTTGACGGCCGGTTTTGTGCTTTACTTTGCCCGCGAGTACGAAAAATCAATTGAACAATGCCGAAGGGCTCTCGAACTGGATCCGAATTCAGCGGGGGCCTATGACTGCATCGGATCGAGCTACTTGGCCGAAGGAAAGTATACGGAAGCTTTCACCGCGTTTCAGAAGGCTAGCGATCTTTCAAATAACGATCACGAGCGCTTGGCCGGACTGGGGCGTGCCTACGCGCTGGCGGGGAGAAAATCCGACGCGCACCGGATTCTCGATCAGCTCCGCGAATTTTCTCGGAACGGCTACCTTCCGCCTTATTTCTTCGCCACGATCCACGCGGCGCTCGGCGAGAAGGATGAAGCGTTTACGTGGCTCGAAAGCGCCCTTCGGGAACGCGATCACTATCTGGCCTGGATCAAGGTAGACACTGCCGTCGATCCCTTGCGGAACGACTCTCGCTTCCCGGATTTGTTGCGCCGCGTTGGCTTTCGGAATTAACAAACCGCGCTGCGTCCTTCAAGGCTTATCTGTGTTCTCTTCCGGAACCTGCCACGCGAGAATCCCAGCTGTGCTGTGCGTCGAATGAGGAATACAGACCCACCAGCCGTGGCCGGGGCCATTTTTGGCGTATACGACATCGATAAACACGATATCGATCAGTTTTTTCTTCAAGTAATGATGATTGTCAATGTAATCCATCCAGGCCCTTTTGTGCTTGCGGAGCTTGTCGAACTCGTCATTGGACATCTTCACGATCACCACTTCCGGCCTCTCGTCGCCCAAATCAGTTTTCCATACGCCCTCTGACAACGGCTGCCACAAAGGTGCAGCTGGCTTCTGTTGCCCCGCTTCTTGGGCAAAGATGGGCGCCCGTGCTTGCAGCACGAACAGAATCGACGCGAACAACATTGTTGAAAGGAACCGTCTCATGAGTTGACCTCCTTCAAGGGCGGGACAACCACACCGTGGCACGACTTCTACATCTAGATGACATACATGTCAACTAATGCGTAGTGACTTTGGTGGCCATGTCCCTTCCGCATTTCGGTTCGTCCGGCACTCGACAAACAGTTCTGTTTGGCTTCCAGCACTCAACCTTCGACGAACGCCTTCAGCCTGCCCAGCGCCTCATCCCACTGCTCCGACACGAGCTCAAGATACGTCTTCAGTTCATCAATCGGATGCGGATCGAATTCAAAAACGCTCTCGCGGCCAATGCGAACGCTGTGCACAATGTCTGCCCGCTCCAAAACTCGAAGATGCTTGGTAATCGCCTGGCGCGTGAGCCGCGAGCCTTTCGTGAGCTGCGAGATCGAATGCGGCCGTCCGCCGCAAAGTTTCGCAACCAGCGATAACCGCGTCTCGTCGCCTAGCGCGGCAAAGACGGGCGCGCGTTTCGCGATGATACCGCTACGACTTCTGCGCGACATAGCTCTCGATATTCTTCATCTGCGCTGTCCAGCCTCCATCATTCATGCGGAATGCTTCGAGCCGCCGGTCGCTGGGGATTTTGTCGAAGCCGGACTCGGTAAGTACAAGTAACGTCCCGCTCGCGATCTTCTCCAGCCGAAATTCGACAAGCGTAGGCGTTTCCTTCGAGTAGTCGATCTTGGAATCAACGGAATATGGGTGCCAGGTGAAAGAAAAAAGCCTTTCGGGCTCCATCTTCACCACCACGGCCTCCCATTTCACATGCTCGTATCCAGGGTGAGTGATACACCCGCGCGAAATCTGGCCCGGAACGAACGGGCCTTCCAGTTTTACGCGAAACCACTCGCCGAATTCACGGTGATCCGTCAGAGCGCGCCACACCCGCGACACCGGCGCCTTCAATTCAATTCGCTTCTCAATTCGATTCTCCATTGTCAGGCAACCTCCAGGTTGCATATTAACTCCACTGCGGCACAACACGCAACTCTTTGGTTGCGCTTTAAACCCGGCCACCTTGTCTCACGATCCACGCGCAACTGCGTGTTGACTTCGCCACGCATTATCTCTATTTTGAATTCCAGCGCGAAGGGCGCATCCAGTCCGCGGAAAGGGCCGTGCCCACCTTCAGTAACACGATTTGACGAATCTTCTTTCGAGCCTGACTCGTGCGGACTCCAGGCAATTAACGAAAGGAGTTTCGTATGCCGGACAAAGAATTACCCGCCCGCCCGAACCTCGAGCAATACAAAAAGCAGGCCAAAGATCTCGCGAGAGATTGCGAACTCGGCATTCCCGATGCGCTCACTCGCATCAGACGCCACCATCCGCGCTTCCACAAACCGCCTGAGTCCGAAATCCGGAACGCAAACGTCGCCCTCACCGATGCGCAACTCGTCATAGCACGCGAGCACGGATTCAAGAGCTGGCCGCGCTTTGCAAAACACATCGAGACGCTCAACTTGATTCGTTCCGTCGCTTCCCTCTCGAATCCGGCCGCAGCTTTCATCGAAGTGGCTTGCGTGCCTCGCCACTCTGGGCACCGCTCCGGCACGCTCGAGCACGCCGAAATGATCCTGTCGCGATACCCGCAGGTTGCCGCCAGCAGCATTTACACTGCAGCGATTCTCGCGGACGAACCCTCTGTGCGTGCATTTCTTTCGCGCGATCCGAAAAGCAGCACAGCAAGAGGTGGCCCGTACAATTGGGATGCTCTCTCCTATCTTTGCTTTTCGCGGTATCTCCGGCTCGACAAAACGCGCTCGGACGCATTCGTACGCACCGCTGGAATTCTGCTCGATGCCGGAGCCCGCGCGAACACTGGTTGGTTTGAAATGATCGATCATCCGAATCCTCGGCCCATGTGGGAGAGCGCGCTCTACGGCTCGGCTGGCATTGCACAGCATCCTGGTTTGACCCACCTGCTGCTCGAACGCGGCGCCGATCCCAACGACGAAGAAACTCCGTATCACCTGCCCGAAGGCTACGACAACACGGTGATGAAAATCGTATTGGAAAGCGGAAAGCTGAACGCCGTCAGCCTGTCGTGGATGCTCTTGCGCAAGACCGACACGCATGACGAGGAGGGGCTGCGGCTCGTTCTCGACCATGGCGCCGACCCAAATGCTCCGACAAAGTTCGGCGACAACGCACTGCATCATGCGTTGCGTCGTGACAACGCGCTGAGCATCATCGAACTGTTACTCGATCGTGGCGCCAATCCTGCCTTGCAGAATACGCGTGACGGCAGATCCGCCACCGCGATGGCCGCGCGCAGAGGACGCGGCGACGTGCTTGCCATGCTCGAAAAGCGTGGCTATCTGCTCGATCTTCACGGCGTCGACAATCTAAGCGCCGCATGTGCGACAGGCGATCGCGATGCCGTCAGTTTTCTCGTCGTAAGTGAACCGCATCTCTCCCAGGAAACCATTGCAGAAGGCGGGACACTCCTAGCCGAATTCGCCAGCAACGGAAATGTGGAAGGTCTCCGATGCCTGCTCGGCCTCGGCGTGAGCGCAACCGCTCTTTACACGGAAGGCGATCCTTACTTCGATATCGCGAAAAACAGCACGGCATTGCATGTGGCTGCCTGGCGCGCGTGGCCATCCGCCGTGAAGGAATTGATTGCGCGCGGATCGCCGGTGAACGCTCTAGACGGCAAAGGCCGCACGCCGTTGTCTCTCGCCGTCAAAGCCTGCCTTGACTCTTATTGGACCAATCGGCGCTCACCCGATTCTGTGGATGCTCTGCTCAAAGCCGGTGCCTCGATTTCCGGCATCGATATTCCTTCGGGCTACGAAGAGATCGACAAACTGCTGCGTCAACACACTGAATAATTCTGAGCCCGGAGGCTCCGACTCCGGGAACCCATCGCGCGGCGCCTTCAATCACAGTTGAAATCGATCAGTTAGTCCCATATCGTGTTTCTTCGCTCTTGCGCGAGAAAATAGGAGGGTCGAAATCATTCGACTTCAAACGGCAGGCACGAATGAATAAAAAGCGGCAAAGTTTTCCAGTGGCCCTGAGCAAAGCCCTCCTGCTCGCTTTATTGCTTTGCATGCAGTTGCCCCTCATCGCGGCACCGAGCAAGGCCGCAGCTGATTCAGCCGAAGCCGATGCGGATGTAAAAGAGTTCCGGCTGGAAGAGTTAGAAGCAAAACTGCCCAGCATGCAACCCGGCCCCGAGCACGACTATTTCGCCGGAGTGCTGGCGAACAGAGCAGGCCGCCTTGAGGAATCGATACGCTTGCTGAACAGCGCCCTCCCCGGCATTCGGACTTCGCGTCCGGATCGCGCAGCCATTGCACTGCAAGCGCTGGCAGACGACTACAACAAGACCTTCCGCTACGCCGACGCCGCTCAGGCCTACGACGACTTGCTCGCTCATTTCGCGACTGAACTGGTTGGCTCGCAGTTGCAAGACACCAAGGACGATTCCGGCTTGGCGCACATCTTGCGTGAAGCGCCGCCGCAAACGATCACATGGGACGGACCCACGCAATTGAAAACAGAGCGCAATCCTTTGGGTTCGATAAATACAGAATTGACTGTGAACGGAGTTCAAGAGCAGTGGCTGCTCGATACCGGCGCAAATCTCTCGGTAGCCACCCGGGGTTTTGCGAATCGGCTTGGGCTCAAGCTTCTGCCGGGAGTAGGGCAGACGACGTCGGGCGTTACCGGAATTGAAAATCCACTGCAGTTGGCCTTGCTTCCCACGCTGCAAATGGGCGGCGCTACTCTGCACAATGTCGTCATTATGGTCATGGACGATTCAAATCTAAAGGTCGGCTTGGGCAAAGAGTCTTACCAGATCAACGGAATCATCGGATATCCGGTCTATCAGGCGCTTGGAACGATCACATTTTTGCAAAGTGGCGAATTCGTTGCCGGAGATAAAACTCGAAGCGGTCAGCCAGGCGCACGGATGTATATGGAGCAACTGACGCCGGTAATCGTGTGCGCTGTACAAGGCAAGAATCTGCCCTTCAGCCTCGATACGGGTGCGTCCGAGACGAATCTCTCCGTGCGCTACTACGACCGGTTTCGCAGCGACTCTGCGAGCTGGAAAAAAGCGCAGAGCAAGAGTTTCGGAGCGGGCGGAGTCGTGAAGCGAAAAGTCTATCTTCAGCCGGAACTCAGTCTCGGCATCGGCAACAAGACCGCGACCTTGCAGCGCGCACTAATTTTCCCTTCGACGATGGGAGCAGGCATAGATAACTTGTACGGAAATCTCGGGCAGGATGTGTGGGCGAAGTTCGACAGCTTCACACTCGATTTTTCAACAATGACCTTCAGCCTGGGCGAACCCCTATCTCCCTCCGCCAGCCACTAAGGACTGAATCAACATTCAGAATCGGAGCTTGAAAGCAGGCGGTGATATACTCCGCGGCAACCATGAGTTGCCCTGCCTGCGGAAGCGAAGTCTCCGGCACAGCGCGCTTTTGCCCGTCCTGCGGCAGCGCGGTGGATTTCGGCTCCACGCCCACACTGGGACTTGATGCCGTTCCGCGCGTCCCCGGATCCCAAGGTGTTACTCCGCGCAAGCGGGATTCCTATCTCAGTGCCAAGATATCTTCTTCTTCCTCCGGCTACGAAGCACGTTACGTTCCCGGAACTACCCTCGCCGATCGCTACCGAATCGTTTCGCCTCTTGGCAAAGGCGGTATGGGCGAAGTTTATCGTGCTGAAGATTTGAGACTTGGCCAAACGGTGGCGCTGAAATTCCTGCCGCGCTCGCTGGCACAGACGGAGGAGGCGCTTGAGCGATTCACGCGCGAAGTTCGTCTGGCGCGCCAAGTTTCGCATCCCAACGTCTGCCGCGTATTCGATATCGGCGAAATCAGCGAGACCTCCGAAGCCGGCAAAACCACCACGCACACTTTCCTGACAATGGAATTTGTGGACGGCGAAGATCTCGCCTCGCTGATGCGCCGCATCGGCAGGTTGCCACCGGACAAAGCCGTCGAAATCGCGCGTCAATTGTGCGCGGGCCTCGCGGCCGCACACGAGCACGGCATCATTCATCGCGATCTGAAGCCTGCGAATATCATGCTGGATGGGCGCGGCCGCGTGCGCATCACCGATTTCGGACTCGCCGGGCTGGCCGCTGATATCGGTGGCACGGAGGCGCGCGCCGGCACTCCCGCCTACATGTCGCCCGAACAATACGCGGGCGGAGAAGTGACGCCGAAAAGCGATTTGTATTCGCTCGGCCTTGTCCTCTACGAGATATTCACCGGCAAGCGCCTCTTCGACGCTTCTTCCAGCGAAGAAATGGCACGCCAGCGCGATAAGAGCGCGCCCGCACATCCCTCCCAGATCGTCAAAGACATTGACCCGCTCGTCGAGCGCGTCATCCTCCGATGTCTGGAGAAAGACCCCGCGAAGCGCCCAGCGACAGCCCTGCAAGTGACGGCGGCGCTGCCCGGCGGCGATCCGCTCGCTGCAGCGCTGGCCGCGGGCGAAACGCCGTCGCCCGAAATGGTCGCGGCCGCGGGAGACGAAGACGCGTTCGCACCTCGCACGGCTTGGGGCTTTCTGGCGGGGACGTTCGCGGTCATTTGCCTCGTAGTGGCTCTCGCTCCCAAGGCTTCAGATCTGGGTTTGGCACCCCTTCACAAGACAGCAGATGCCCTCACCGACAGTGCGCGGGAACTCGTCAAACAATTCGGGTACGGCGACCAGCCGGCCGATACCGACTCCTCGTTCGTCCGAGCTTACGATTTCCTCCGTTACCGTGCTCTGCACGAACCATCTCCGCAGCGCGTCCGGGAACTCGCTAATGCAGGGCTGGGGCCGATGAACTTCTGGTATCGCCAGAGTCCGCGCCCGATGGTCCCGATGGATTCAAGCGGCAACGTTTCGCAAACTGATCCGGCGATAGATGTTCCGGGTATGGTCTACGTCGAGGTCAACTCGTCGGGGAGACTTCTCAAGTTGCACGCTCTCCCACCGCGCGTGGAGGACTCGAAAGGCCTTGGGCCGGATCCAGATTGGGGAGCCTTGTTTACTGCAGCGGGTCTGGATATGAAGCGTTTCACACTGTCGGGGCCGAAATACCTTCCACCGGTTGCGTTCGACGCGCGCGCCGAATGGGACGGCAGTTTAGCGCAGGACCCTGCGACGCCTCTCCATGTGACGGCGGCGGCTTACCACGGCAAGCCCGTTTATTTCGATGTTCTCGGGCCCTGGAATCTCCCTGAGGCCGCGGAGCAGTCCACGCGAGTCCTCGCCAATGTTATCGCCGGCGTTACCTTAATCCTTATAATTATCTCCTTGCTCGTGGCGTGTGCCATCTTTGCGCGCAGAAACGTTCGAATGGGCCGCGGAGACCGCAAGGGATCCTTCCGGGTTTCCGCGTTCGCCTTCTCGGTCGGCATTCTCGCATGGATTCTGGCAGGGCATCATGTATCGGATATAGTCGGCGAGTTTGTTATGCTCATCCGCGCATTGAGTGCCGCTCTGACCTCGGCAGTCTTCGTCTGGTTGAGCTACATGGCCCTCGAACCTTATGTCCGGCGGCGCTGGCCGGATGTGCTAATCTCCTGGACGCGACTCCTCTCCGGCAAGGTCTGGGATCCCCTGGTCGGCCGGGACGTTTTAGCGGGAGCGATGATGGGGACGGTCGGCGCCCTTTCCAGCTACGTGTTAGATGCCCTGCCGTATTGGTTCAACGTCTCCGGTCTCACTCCCGTTGGCTTCATACCCTACTCGCTGGGCGGGCCAAACCGCTTCTTGGCGGCTGGGCTTGGCGTTCTCGCGGTTGTTTTGTCCCTCACACTCATAACGCTGTTGCTGCTTTTTCTGGCGCGCGTTTTCCTCCGCAAGCAGTGGTTGGCGCTCGGCCTCACTGGCCTAATTCTCGCCATCCTAAACCTCGGGGCGACGGGTGAAAACTTCTGGGTGGCATTACCCTTCGCGATTCTTTTCGTAGCGCTGTCGCTGATCGTCCTAATTCGTTTTGGCCTCCTCGCACTCTTTGTCTTCAATGCGTACTACCTCCTTATGTCCGTGTTACCTGTCACGCTCGACTTCTCCCGCTGGTACATCGGCCGCTCCCTGTTTTTCCTTCTATTCCTGATTGGCCTCGCGGTGTATGGATTCCGTGCCGCACTCGCCGGACGTGCCGCCTTCAACATCGCCGGGCTTGAGGACTGAGTTTAGCCGCGCGACGCGCCAAGTTTCCTAGATCAGGCGCACATCAAATAGTGCGAGCCAATACTGCAATGATTGCAGCGCGAAACCACAAAGCATGAGTCCGATGCCGACGGCTCCGAGCCGCCGCTCCGGGAGGCTGTCAGCGTAATACTCGATATAGGGATATACCGTCACCACCACGCCGGTAACGAGGCCGGTCACCAGCCCTACACGAATTGCAAAAGACCAGGCGTGGTCGACACGATGCACGAGGGCAGCACAGACAAGTGCGGTCGCGATGTAGCCGACTGCTCTCACGAGAGTTCCCCGCAACTGACGCCGGGTAAGTCGTGGACGGCGAGACGCTGCATAATCGATTGCAGGCCGCATGCCGCGAGAATACGCAAAAACCTGCCCGACGGTGATCAGAACGCCAAACGCGATCGCAAATTCTAGGCCCCAAGCCCAGTATAATCCGGCTGCAAAAGCTACGCCTCGGATCGCACTGAACAATGCTTCCCACGGCAAGGAATAGTGGTTCACTCCACGAGCTGCTCGATTGAGTTCAATCGATACGGTAACGCCGCTCGCGACACCCGCGGCAAGGCCAAAGAAGAGACCCAGGCCAAAGCCATAGCCGAGCCCAAACAGAATCGAGTACGTCACTGCTCGTGTAACCAGTCGCAACGGGCCGTGTTGGCCACCCAACAGATCGTAGGCAAGATAAAGGCTCCCAAGCAGATCAAGACAGGTGCCAACGATGCTTACGGCTGCGACCGTATGATGATTCATTCGGTGATTGTGCCCGAATAACGGCGTACACGGAAGTCATCCGGGAGTCCGGTATGACGCGCGAATTTGCACGCGGATGAATCTGTGTTAGAACGGGAGCGGACATTCACTCAGGCACTCGAGGCGCGCGCCATTGAAACTCGCACTGATCGGCACACACGGCGTCGGCAAGACCACGCTGGCTTACGAAACCTGCTCGCTGCTGAAGAAAGCCCACTACAACGTCGAACTCGTCACGGAAGTGGCGCGGCAATCGCCGTTTCCGGTGAACGCGGCCACCACGATCGAAGGTCAGCTCTGGATTTTGCACGCGCAAATCGCCGCGGAATTGGATGCTTCGCGCCACGCGCCTCACGTCATCTGCGATCGCTCCGTCCTCGATAATTATTGTTATCTCGTGAACAAATTCGGCCGCCAGCCGCAACTCGAAGCCTGGCTCGAATGGTGGATGGAATCCTACGCGATGCTCGTCGGAGTTCCGAGCGCCTTCGATGAAATCACTCCCGACGGATTCCGCTCCGAAGATCGCATCTTCCAGCGCCGCATTCACGATTTGCTCAACGAACTTCTTTCCGTTTCGCCATTTTCCCGTGTCCGGAAAAATGTAATCTGGCTCGAAGCGGGCGATCGCCATGCTTGGGGCGAGCGCATTTTCGCCGCAGTCTTGCCTCTCCTCGAATCGAACGCACCGCTGCAAAAAAGCGCTGCGCGTTAGGCAATCTTGCTGTGAACGACCCCCAAGCCTCCGTCGCGTCGTCTCCAAATTCGAAGTGGCTCACACGCGGAGTTCTCGGCATCGGCCTCGCGAGTCTTTTCTCAGATTGGGGACACGAAGCCGCAACATCGCTTCTGCCGGCTTTTCTCGCCAGCCTCGGCGCGCCGGCTCTCGCGCTCGGTGTCATCGAAGGCGTCGCCGACGGATGTTCGAGCTTCGCGAAACTTGCGGGCGGCTGGATTGCCGACCGGCCACATCTGCGCAAACCCACGGCCGTAATTGGTTACTTCGCCACGGGTATCTCGACGTTTGGCTATGCGTTCGCGCAAACCTGGCCCGCCGTTCTTGCGCTGCGCGCGTTCGGATGGATGGGCCGCGGCAGCCGCGGCCCATCGCGCGACGCGCTCCTCGCGGATTCCGTCGCGCCATCGAAAATTGGAAGTGCATTCGGATTTGAGCGTGCAATGGATACCGTGGGCGCGGTGCTCGGCCCGCTTTGCGCGTCGCTGCTGGTTGCGGCGTGGGGCGTGCGCGGCGTCCTTCGCGCTACAGTGATTCCCGGCGTATTCGCGGCGCTCGCGTTTGCCGTGCTTGTGCCAGCGTTCAAAAAGGCCGGCGCGCGCCGCGCGCCGAGTTTCGTGTCGGGCCTTCGGCAATTGCCGAATCGCTATTGGAAATATCTCGCGGGTGTGCTCGCGCACGGTCTCGGCGATTTCGCGCCGACACTGCTCATTCTTCGCGCGACGCAAATCCTCACGCCCCGCTACGGCGGAGTGCGCGCCGCTGCTATCGCAATCGCGCTCTACACGTTTCACAACTTCATTGACGCTGTCGCGGCCTATCCTGCCGGCGCGCTCGGAGACAAAATCAGCAAACGCGCTCTTCTGGCTGCCGGATACGCGCTCGCCGCCGTCGTCGCGGCTGGATTTATTTTCGCGCCGCCGACGATTCCGGCTCTCGCCGTTCTCTTCGGCCTCGCGGGAATTCATCTCGCGTTTCAGCAGTCGCTTGAAAAAGCGCTCGCAGCGGAAATCCTGCCGAAGGAATCGCGAGGGTCGGGATTCGGCGTGCTCGCCACGGTGAACGGCATTGGCGATTTGGTTTCGAGCATCGCCGTCGGAGCGTTGTGGTCTGCAGTATCACCCGCGGCTGGATTTATTTATTCCGGGGTCTTGGTGGTGACTGGCGCAGTTTTAATTCTTCGTTCCGCGTGACGGCGCGGCGCCTTCTTCCGCAACTTGCGTGTGCGCGGCGCGCGCTGGCACTGCGGGCAAAAATGGCTGCTTCGTCCCGCCACAATAATCCGGCGAATCTTCGTTCCGCAGCGAGAACATTTCTTTCCTTCTCGCTGGTAAACGCGATGGCGCAGCTGAAATTCGCCGTTCTGTCCTTCCGAATCCACGTAATCAGAAACCGAAGATCCGCGCAGCCTTATCGCTTCATGGAGAACGTGCTGCACAGCGCTGTGCAGCTTTGCAATTTCAGCGGCGGTTAGATTCGCGCCCAGTCGCGAGGGATGAATGCGCGCGCGCCAGAGACTTTCGTCCGTGTAGATGTTTCCCATGCCTCTGAATACATGCTGATCCATCAGCAGCGCTTTGATTCGCGCGCGGCGATTTGCAATCTGCTTGCGGAATTGTTCTGCCGAAGCTTCGAGCGGATCGAGCCCGAGTTTGCCCAGCAACTCTTCGCGCCGCGATTCAGAAACAATTTGCACGCGGCCGAAACGCCGCGGATCGCGGAAGCGCAATTCGCGGCCATCATCGAGCGTGAAGAAAATGTGCGTGTGCGGTGCGACCGGTTCATCCGCGGCGCCGACGGTCAGTTGGCCGGTCATGCCGAGATGAATCAAAATAAAAAGCCGCGCATTCTCGCTCGCGCGCGGCTCGAGTTCGAGATGCAGGAATTTGCCGTAGCGGCGAACGGCGACAAGCCGGCTTCCCGGAATTTGATCGCCGAGCAGCGCCAAATCTTTTATCACATTGATTTTCCCCGAGCGAAACTCGACGATTCGCCGCCCGGGCAAAACGCTTTGCAAGCCGCGCACAACGGTTTCGACTTCAGGAAGTTCAGGCATAAAAACCTTCTCGCAAAAATGGCACGCGCGAACGAAAACGAATTTTCTGATTTCAATTCAGGCGAAACGAAATGCGAATCGAAATGAAATTCAAAACGCGAATTCAAAATACGAATTCGAATTACGAACTAAGGAAGCGGGATTCCCGGCGACGCAACGATTCCCGCGCTGCGCAGGATTTCCGTGTACTCTTCGTCGCTCAGCGGGCAAATTGTCATGCGCGTATTTTTGAGAAATTTTATTTTTCGCAGCGGGCGATTTTCCCGCAATTCCGCAAGCATGATTTGCCGCGGCAAGCGCTCCACCGCGCGAAGATCGATCACCATTTTTTTCGTTTCAGGATGATGCGGATCCGGATAAGGTTCGCGGCTCACTTCCGCGAGCGCGTAAAGCGCGTGATCCGGCTTGCCGTGATAAAGCAGCGCCCGGTCGCCCTTGTGAATTTGCTTGAGCTGGCGCAACGCATCGGGCCGGTTGCCGGCATGGCGCCACATCTCTTTCCCTTTAACGAAGAGCGTATCCCAGTGATAGACGCGCGGGTCGACGGATAGAAGCCAGCGACGGGGTTTCGGAGCGGCTGGTAGCATCAGTGATTTGTATCGCGCGCACTATACACGGATGTGGCGAAAATTTGGAGAAATTGTGATGGGAGATTGGCGGAAGTGCGCGAGCGAATCAGCGGCCGGCACGCCTAGCCGACCTCGACGAACACATCATCTCCCTTAATTTCAATGGGATAGCAGCTAACGCCGACCGCTGGATTCATCGTGGATTTCCCCGTAGTCACATCGTAGGTCCAGCCGTGCCACGGGCACGTTACGATCTTGCCGGCGAGTTCGCCTTCGCCGAGCGGGCCGCCGCGATGCAGGCAGACGTTATTGATGGCGTAAAGTTTGCCGTCCACATTCGCGATCGCGACCGTCGTGCCATTCAGTTGAAACTCGCGAATCGTTCCGGGCGGAATTTCGTCTTTCTTCGCTGCTCGCAAAAGCGCCATTCATCGCTCCTGAATTTTGTTAGTTAACGCGGGGAGGGTGACTGCGCCACCATGACGCCCTGCGTGAAGTCCGTAACCATTTCCGGCTTCAGCCGAACTTCCGTCGGCCGCTTGGCCAGCGACATCTGATCGATCTTGTCCTGCAATTTCAGCAGCGCGTAGAAGAGGCCCTCCGGCCGTGGCGGGCAGCCAATCACGTAAACGTCCACCGGCACGATGCGATCCACGCCCTGCAGCACCGAGTAGACGTTGAAAGGGCCGCCGACGCTTGAGCACGCGCCCATCGAGATGCACCATTTCGGATCGGGCATCTGTTCCCACACGCGCTTCAGCACCGGCGACATCTTCAGCGTCACCGTGCCCGCGACGATCATCAAGTCGGCCTGGCGCGGCGACGGGCGAAAAACTTCGGCGCCGAATCGCGCGATATCGAAGCGCGATGTGGTGGACGCAATCATTTCAATCGCGCAGCAAGCGAGGCCGAAAGTCAGCGGCCAGATCGCGCTCTTGCGCGCCCAATTGAAAACGTAGTCCACCGTCGAGAGAACGTAGCTGCGCTCAAAGCGATTGTCGAGAACGCCCATGCCCCTATTTTACCTCCGAAAGAACCGACACTATAGCATGACCAGCCGCCGTGCATTTAGCCAGCATCCGGATCGTTCCTTGTAGCGCCGCACCGGATCTCGTGCGGCGCTCCGATGCCGGACGAAACGGAGTCCGGCTCTACACGAGCGTTATCCCCCAGCATCGGAGCAGAAAAGCAGCTGCCCAGCTGAAGTGGCCGCTACATTTACCGGATTTTGAAGCGGCGACTCTCCTATACTTGAGTGCCGACGGGCTTTCGCGGAATGTGCGTCCCGACCCGGTCGCGAAGCCCGGCATCGCTTCTTGTGCCTCCAGCGGCACCAGTTCGCGTCCGAAGACCCCCCTTATTTTGTAGCGATTAGAAATGACCCCGGTTGTTTGTTTTGTTTGAGTTACGGGCGTTTCTAATCGTTTTGGTCTGTCGATTAGAATCGGCGTAATTGCCGCCCGACCGCCTCGCCGCTCCCTTCGAAACTCAGGGCAAGCCTCCATATTTGCGTCGCTGCTCCATAGCTCCGCAACGACCCTAGCAGACGGGAATCGAGTGCGCAAATGTCAACTTTGTAAGGGTTATAGAACCAGAGCCTGATTATCGCGTGGGAGTGGCGTTGTGTTCGCCGAGGAGGCCTGCGACGATTAGGACGGTGGTGGCTGAGGCGATGAGTCCAGATTTGTTCATGGTGCACCTTGTGAAAAATGTAGCACTGGGGAGGACGGGAGGCAATGGGTCGGTGGGATTGAAGAGAAGAGGGCCCAGCGAGCAGCGCCCCTACGAAGGCAGAACGAAAGACCCACCGTTCACAACGCGCGTTCAGGGCAGGCCCTTCGCGAGCGAAGGATGGACACCCGGCCGCAGGGGTTGAAACCCGTGCGGCTCGTGCAATGATTCGGTACGGCTTCACGCCGTGCCCTGACCATTTCTTGAATTAGGACAACATCGACGAATGGCAAGACGAGAACCGCGGGCCCTTCGAGGCTCAGGGTCTTCGACAAGATGCCCGCGCCACGAGGCGAACGGCGAAGTCAAAACCGCCGGCAGGATGCCGGCGCGACGANNGGCGGGTCTGAGACCCGCCCCTACCAACGGACAGACGAACGGCAAAGAACCGGGCGGGTCTGGGAGCCACCCCTACGAACGGATAGGTGAATGGTGGCAATTCGGGTGCTGATTTCGCGTGCTGTTATATGTCGGCATTCATCACGCGCTGGGCGATCAGAGGCCGGTCATTCGCTGCAGGTGCTCGGGATAGCGATCACCTTCGACCGTGATTTTCGAGGCTGCGCTGTTGATTTCGCGAAGGTCGTCTGATGTGAGATTGATTGCGAGCGAGCCAATGTTCTCGTCGAGGCGGGACAACTTGGTGGTGCCGGGGATGGGAACAATCCAGGGCTTCTGCGCGAGCAGCCACGCTAGGGCGATCTGGGCAGGTGTGGCCCCTTTCTCCTTTGCGATTCTGGCGAGCAGATCTACGACAGCCTGATTCGCTTTGCGATTCTCCGGGGTGAAGCGAGGAACGCTGTTGCGGAAGTCGGATTTGTCGAATGTGGTCTTCTCATCGATTTTGCCCGTGAGGAAGCCTTTTCCCAGCGGGCTATAGGGAACCAAACCAATTCCAAGTTCCTCGAGTGCGGGTATCACTTCCTCTTCGGGCTTACGCCACCACAGCGAGTATTCATTTTGAAGCGCGGCCAGAGGCTGAACGGCGTGCGCGCGACGGATGGTTTGAACTCCCGCTTCCGAAAGTCCGAAGTGTTTCACTTTGCCTTGCTGAATCAAATCCTTCACCGCGCCCGCCACGTCTTCGATCGGCACGTTTGGGTCAACACGATGCTGGTAGAACAGATCGATGACATTGGTCTTGAGCCGCTTGAGCGAACTCTCGGCGACTTCTTTGATGTGCTCAGGCCGGCTATCGAGGCCAGCCTGTTTGCCGGTTGCCGGATCCAGTTTGAACCCGAACTTGGTGGCGATCACCACTCGGTCGCGAAAGGGAGCGAGGGCTTCGCCCACGAGCTCTTCATTCGTGAATGGGCCGTAGACTTCGGCCGTATCGAAGAACGTGATTCCCCGATCCACGGCTGCCCGCAGGAGAGAGATCATCTCCTGCTTGTCTTTCGGCGGGCCGTATGAAAAGCTCATGCCCATGCAGCCGAGGCCAAGAGCCGAGACTTCCAGATTGTTTTTTCCAAGTTTGCGCTTTTGCACTGTGTCTCCTTCCGAAGCGTTGCTCTCATTCCGAGATTAGTATCAAAGGTCACGGAAGCGGTAGCTCGATCGTTCCGATTTATTGCCGATTCCTCTCGCGAAGGGAACTACGAGATTGTGAGCCAGTGGGATTTTGTCATGCTGTAGAGGACTACGGGGATGTTGCGATGGATTTGGTCGCGCTCGTACGACATGCCGATTTTTTCCATGATGCGGAGTGAGGGGCCATTTTCTTTGCGGGCGACGGCGACGAGGCGATCGAGGCCGTCGCGCTCGAAGGCGTCGCGGGCGGCTGCGCGGGCGGCTTCTGTGGCGATGCCGTGGCCCCAATGGCGCTGAGCTAGCCACCAGCCGATTTCGATTTCGCCGGTTTCGATGAGCGGCTGGATGCCGCATAGGCCGTCTACTGTTTCGCTAGATGCATCAGCGCTTTTGACGACGAGTTTCCAGAGGCAGTAGGCGCGCTCGGAGAAATGGCGCTGTTGGCGGGCGACGAATTCCTGCGTTTGAGTTTCGTTCCAGGGTGCGCCACCGGTGATGTAGCGCATCACTTCTGGTTCGGAGGCGATGGCGTGGAGTGCGCGCCAGTCATCGGATTGCCAGGCTTCGAGGCGGATGCGCGCGGTTTCTATTTGTGGAGTCATGAGATGAGCAGAGAGCGTCCTCAGGGGCACATCGCGTCCTCTCTCTTGCGCAGTATAGGGTAACCCAAGCAGGGCATGAGTTCCGCCCAGGACGCGTTCTTGCCGTTCAACCTCCATTCCGTACCTTTGGGCACTTCCGGCTAGACGCGACTCCTCTCAAGCGGCAAACTCTGCTAACGTAAGCCTTTAGGGGGTAGTGTGCTTTTGGGGCAGCCCACTTGGTTTTGAGTTTCCTGAGTCGCGCGAGCGGGTAACGAGACGTCGTCTAAAGACATCATCTAAGATGCAAGGGAGTCTGATTACTATGGCCGGATCTAAGAGAGTTGCGAGAACGTTTGACTGGGTCGTCTGCAAGGCTGCAGGCGTGACATTTAACTCCATACAGTTCTTCAATAAGTACAAGCCGAACCCTTCCTTCACGCCGAAGTGGTCCGAGAAGCCGCTGCTGAAGTCCTACGAAAAGAGCAAGCCGACACTCGGCTGGCCGCGCACGACAGACTCGCTCTGTCCGGGCTGCGTTTCGGAAGCGCGCGAAGCCATTTTCAGCGGCAAGAAAGATTGGACCGATCTGGTGAACGAGAAGGTCGGTGAGATTAAAGCGCAGATCATCGAGCGCGACGGGCAAGTGTGGATGGTAAAGGAATGCCCGCAACACGGCCGGTGCGAAGACCTGATGGCCGTCGATGCAAAGTTTCTCGAGTGGATCGAGCAGAATTTTCCCGGGCGCGACATTCCCGCGCACAACGACGAAGGGTTGCACCGTCACGGCAGCAGCACGGTCCGCTATGGCCGCGGCTCCGTCCTCACAGTTGACCTCACGAACCGCTGCAACATGATGTGCGATCCCTGCTTCATGGACGCGAACCAGGTCGGCTACGTCCACGAATTGAGCTGGGAGGAAATTCAGGAAATTCTCGACAACGCGCTGAAGATCAAGCCGCGCCGCCAGATGTCCGTGCAGTTCTCGGGCGGCGAACCCACGATGCATCCTTACTTCCTCGATGCAGTGCGTTATGCGCGCAAGGTTGGTTACAACAGCGTGCAGGCCGCGACGAACGGCATCGAATTCGCGAAAAATAAAGATTTCTGCCGCAAGGCCTTCGAAGCGGGCATGCGCTACGCGTACCTGCAATTCGATGGAATCGGCAATGACGCGAACAGCCACCGTCAAGTGGGCAATCTTTTTGACGTGAAGCTCCGCGCCATCGAGAACATGCACGAAGCCGGAATCGAAATCGTGCTGGTCACGACGATCGTCAACAACGTGAACAACGATCAGGTGGGACCGATCGTCAAGTTCGCGATGGAAAACCCCAAGAAAATTTCATTCGTATCGTTTCAGCCGGTTTCGTTTACAGGCCGCGACGAAGAAATCACGCCGGAACGCCGCATGCGCCAACGCTACACGCTCTCGCATTTGGCCAAGGATGTCAGCAATCAGGTCGGCAAGATTGAGCCGACGCGCGATTGGTTCCCAATTTCACTCGTCAGCGCTTTCGCCGGCTATTCCGATCTCGTTCACGGACCGGATTCGCAATGGGGATCGCTCAGTTGCGGCTGCCACCCGAATTGCGGCGTCGGCACGGCCGTCATGATTAACAAGGAAACGAAAGAGTGGGCGCCGGTTCCGCGCTTCCTCAATACGCCGCAGCTTGTGAAGGACGTAAATTCCATCACCGACGCGGCGCGCGGAAAGAATTTCTCAAATTTCATGATGGCGATGGCGCTGCTCAAGAATTACCAGCCGTTCCACGCGCCCAAGGGATTGGCGCTCTACGATCTCTTCAAGAAATTCGACAAGACCTGGGCGCTCACCAAGGATGCCGACAAGAAATACGGCAAGACGAGCCCGGAGCGGACCTACGAAGACGCGATGAGGCGCCGCAAGGAAGATCCCTGGAATTTCCTATTCATCGCAGGCATGTGGTTCCAGGATCTTTTCAACTACGACTTCCGCCGCACAGAAATGTGCATCATCCCGTACGCCACGCAGCAAGGTGAAATTTCCTTCTGCGCGTACA
>PMAA01000279.1:85019-85223 GCA_003152355.1 Acidobacteriota bacterium
CTAAGAATCGACGAGGACGACGCCGCGCGTATTCGACATCTCGAGCACGACATTCCGCAGACAGCGGCCGAGGAAGACCGCATTCGCCGCCGGCAGGCCACGGAAGAAGCGGCGAAGGTTCGCAAGATTTACGAAGAACTCGTGCTAAGGAAGCAGCCGGAGACTGTCATCCAGATTGGTAGCGTCGCCGCGATCAAGGCTGCT
>PMAA01000183.1:0-4328 GCA_003152355.1 Acidobacteriota bacterium
TTTCCACTTTGCTAGCCATTGCTTTTTCACATCCTCCTAAGATTGAGCAAACTTTTCGGCCTTCACCGCTTCGTTGGCGACGACGGCCAAATTCCGCGGGACTGCGGCAAGCGTTGATGCCAAGCGCTGCGCCGGTGCGTTGAGCAAGAACATTACCTTGCTGATCAATTCTTCCTTCGAAGGCAATTGCGCGAGGTTCTGAATTTCGTCAATCGAAACCACGCGGCCTTCGACCCAGCCCGCCTTGAACTTGAATGCAGGAACTTCTTTCGCGACCTTCGTGAGCACTTTCGCAAGCGCCACGGGGTCGGTGTACGTGTAAGAAATCGAGTTCGTGCCCTTGAGATTCTTCAACAGCGACTCGGCTGGTGTGCCTTCGCCGGCGCGTTCCGCTAGCGTGTTTTTCACCACTTGATACTTGCCGCCTGCCGCTTCGACGGCGCGCCGCAGCCGCGTATCGTTCTCGACCGTGATCCCCTGAAACGTGGTGAGAATCACCGACGAAACGTTCGCCAGTTCGGTTCGCAACGCTTCCGATTCCGTCTTCTTCTCCGCCTTCTTCTTCATTCCCTGCTCCTAATCCTATTCACGAATGACTCGCGCGACTTATGCTGCCGCCGCTGCAACCGCCGATTCCGCTTCGGCATGATCGATCGGTACGCCCGGTCCCATCGTGGACGTGAGCGTAATTTTCTTGATGAATTTGCCTTTTGCCGCCGCGGGCTTGGCCTTCTGAATCGCCGCGAGCAACGCATGCGCATTGCCGGCAAGCTGCTGCGCCGTGAAACTGATTTTGCCGACGGGCGAATGAATCAGCCCCGTCTTATCGAGGCGGAATTCCACCTTGCCCGCTTTGACTTCCTTAACGGCGCGGGCTACGTCGAACGTGACGGTGCCTGTCTTCGGATTGGGCATCAGGCCGCGCGGGCCCAGCACTTTGCCGAGACGACCGGCGGACTTCATCATGTCCGGCGTGGCGATCACGGCTTCGTAATCCGTCCAGCCTTCCACGATTTTCTGAACCATGTCGTCGCCGCCGACGAAATCCGCGCCGGCTTCCTGCGCCTCGCGAACTTTCTCGCCGCTCGCGATCACCAGCACGCGCTTCGATTTCCCGAGCCCGTGCGGCAGGACCACGGTGCCGCGCACCATCTGGTCGGACTGCTTCGGATCCACGCCGAGATTCAGGACCAGCTCGACCGTCTCGTCGAATTTCACGTAATGCGCCTTGCGAAGAAGCTCCGCGGCTTCTTCGAGCTTGTATGGCCGCGCCTCGACGAGTTTCCGTGCGCGGTCAATATTCTTTCCACCAACTTTTGCGCTGCGGCCCATTTCTCTGCGTCTCCTAACCGACGACTTCGATGCCCATGTTCCGCGCGGTGCCCATGATCGTGCGGACGGCGGATTCGAGTTTCGTGGTATTCAAGTCGGGCAACTTTGCCTTGGCGATTTCTTCCACCTGCTTGAGCGTCACTTTCGCGACTTTGTTGCGGTTCGGCTCGGGCGAACCTTTGACGATTCCAGCGGCGCGCTTCAAAAGTTCCGAGGCCGGCGGCGTCTTGGTGATGAACGTGAACGTGCGGTCGGTATAGATCGTGACCAGCACGGGAATAATCATTCCCTCCGGCTCTTTCGCCGTCTTCGCGTTGAACTGCTTACAAAAATCCATGATGTTGACGCCGTGCGGGCCAAGAGCTGTGCCCACGGGCGGCGCCGGAGTCGCTTTGGCGGCCGCCAATTGCAATTTCACGGTGGATTGAACTTTTTTCGCCATTTCCCGTTTCCCTTTGCTTTGCGCGCGATTTCCGCCGAGCGCGGCTACGAAAAAATCGTTATGCTACTTTTTCCACTTGCGCGAAATCGAGCTCGACCGGAGTCGAGCGGCCGAAAATCGTGACCGAAACTTTCAGCGTGCTGCGGTCGGAATTCACTTCCTCGACGACGCCGGTGAAATTCGCGAACGGGCCGTCCACGATCCGCACTTGCTCGTTGCGGTCGAAGCTCAGCTTCGGCTTTGGCTTTTCCGCGGTGCTGGCAGCGCGGTTCAAAATGTTCTTCACTTCTTCTTCAGTCAACGGTGTCGGCGTTTGACCCGAGCCGACGAAACCCGTGACGCGCGGCGTCGAACGGACGACGTGCCAGGTGTAATCGTCCATATCCATTTCGACCAGCAAATAGCCCGGATAGCACATCCGCGGCGAGATCACTTTTTTGCCGCCGCGAATTTCCACGACGGATTCCGTCGGGATAATCATCTGCCCGATCTTATCCTGCAGCCCGAACGCGGCGACGCGGCCTTCCAGGCTCTCTTTCACCTTCTTCTCAAATCCCGAGTAGGTGTGAACGATGTACCACTGCTTCGCCATTCCGGTTCCTTCAATCAATGTTTTATGTAGTGCATCAGCCAATTTTCGCCCCGGAACAAAAGAGAATCCGTCACAAAGAAAAACAGCGCGAAGAGCCCGACGGTCACGACCACGACGGTGGTGGTCGAAATGACATCGGCCTTGCTCGGCCAGTTCACCTTATTCATTTCCACGCGCACTTCGTGGAAGAATTGTCTCAGCCGCTTGGGATATTCCACGATCCGTTGGATAAAGCCCGGAACGGGAAGTGCTGATCCTTCGCTGCTTGCGCTTTCCTGTCTCAACTTCGCCTCTGCCATCGATCTGCCTGTTTGCCGATTTTATTCACGATCCGCCGGTCCTTAGCGCCGTGCCCTGCCGCCCAATCTGCAAATCTGGCAGGGGAGGAGGGATTCGAACCCCCACTCTCGGTTTTGGAGACCGATGGTCTACCGTTGAACCTACTCCCCTAAATCTCAAGCCGGATTACTTGACCTCTTTATGCGCAGTGTGTTTCCGGCACGTATTGCAGAATTTCCGCGTCTCCAGGCGGTCGGGATGCGTCTTCCGGTTCTTCATGGTCGTGTAGTTGCGGTTCTTGCAGTCGCCGCATTGCAATGTGATTATTTCTCGCATGTCCGTTTACTCGACGATCTCAGTTACAGCGCCTGCTCCTACCGTGTGGCCACCCTCGCGAATCGCGAAGCGCAGCCCCTTCTCCAGCGCTACCGGCGTGATCAGCGCCACTTCCATCGTCACGTTGTCTCCCGGCATCACCATCTCCACTCCCGTCGGCAACGCCACGTCGCCCGTCACGTCCGTCGTCCGAAAATAAAACTGCGGCCGGTAGCCCGTAAAGAACGGTGTGTGCCGCCCGCCTTCTTCCTTCGTTAGCACGTACGCCTCAGCCTTGAACTTCGTGTGCGGCGTGATCGAGCCCGGCTTGGCCACCACTTGCCCGCGCTCCACATCCTCTTTTTCCGTTCCGCGCAAAAGCAATCCCACGTTGTCGCCCGCCAACCCTTCATCCAGCAGCTTCCGGAACATCTCCACGCCCGTCACCACTCGCTTCACCGTCGGACGGAAGCCCACAATTTCCACTTCTTCGCTCACTCGTACTTTCCCGCGCTCGATTCGCCCCGTCACCACCGTTCCACGGCCCGAGATACTGAAAATATCTTCAATCGGCATCGCAAACGGCTTGTCAATATCCCGCTGCGGCAGCGCCACGTTCTTGTCCACCGCTTCCATCAATTCCAATATCGACTTCTCCCACTTCGCGTCGCCCTCAAGCGCCTTCAGCGCCGAGCCGCGTATCACCGGAACCGTGTCGCCCGGAAATTGATAGCTCTTCAGCAACTCGCGCACTTCCAGCTCAACCAACTCCAGCAACTCAGGGTCTTCCACCACATCGCACTTGTTCAGAAACACCACGATCGATGGCACGCCCACCTGGCGCGCCAGCAGAATGTGCTCCCGCGTCTGCGGCATCGGCCCGTCCGTCGCCGCCACCACCAGGATCGCTCCATCCATCTGTGCCGCGCCCGTGATCATGTTCTTGATGTAATCGGCGTGGCCCGGGCAATCGATGTGCGCGTAGTGACGGTTCGCCGTCTCATACTCGACGTGCGCCACCGCGATCGTGATGCCCCGCTCCCGCTCTTCCGGCGCGTTGTCAATCGAATCGAACGCGCGGAACTGCACCTTCGAATTGGTCTTCGAAAGCACCTTGGTGATCGCCGCCGTCAATGTCGTCTTGCCGTGGTCGATGTGCCCAATCGTCCCCACGTTTACGTGCGGCTTGCTTCGTTCGAATTTCTCCTTGCCCATCGTCGGCTGTCCTTGTCAGAGAGCTGCGCGTTGCTCCGTCGCTTGCTCGCGCTCTTCTATTTGTGGGTTTCTACTCGACGTTTCGCTTCGTTATGGATGGTGCGCGACCCCGCTAATTCTTTCTTCTACTGCAATCTGGAGCGGGGGACGGGA
>PMAA01000183.1:4412-37195 GCA_003152355.1 Acidobacteriota bacterium
CTACCAACTGAGCTACCCAGGCTCATTCCGGTCAATCGCCCCGCGCTTCGCATATTCCGCCTACGAATGCGGGACTGGGTTTTTCTTGCACCTCAACTGTCGGGAGCCGGCTGTTTCGCGCCATCCGCAGGATGTACATCCAAACGAGACGCTGGTGGACGGGGGAGNNGCCACTCACCCACCCGTCCCGCGTATGCCACGGGAACGCAACGTTCGCATCCCCACGGGGGAAATCGCAATGCAGAAAAGGCTAGTGTCCAAAGACACCAGCCCCAACTCTTTTATTGCGAGAAATCCGTCGGTATCACCGCAAAATTATCCGGCCCATCAAATTCAGCTGGCGGAGGGAATTGAACCCCCGACCCTCTGATTACAAATCAGATGCTCTACCAGCTGAGCTACGCCAGCACACTCAAACCGGCCAAAAATATCACAGAGGCACTAGAATTGCAAGCAAGTTTATTCTGTCGGCACGCCGCATGCCAATTCGTAAATCTGAAGTCTCGCCGATTCAATACGTTCCCTAAAGTATACCACACCTTCGCCTGACCCACCTTAACTTTACACCCCTTCGCGCGAACCCTATACTGGAAAAATGAGCCCTTCTGGAAAGCGCGCACTGATCGCCGTGGCAATTTTGATTGTAGTCGCTGCAGGCGCGGCTTTCTACTTTCTGCGTCCGCGCGCGCCCTTGGCTCCGGTAGGTATTGTTCCCTTGACGCCCGGCCCACCGCCTGATGTGCTGAGTCTGCTTCCTCCAGGTGCGACTGTGATCGCGTACGGGGATTTCGCCGCAATGCGCTCGTCTCCATTCGCAACAGATCTCGACGCCCTGGGGCCGGCGCCTGCCCAGGAGAAAGACTATCGAGACTTCGTGCGCGACACCGGCTTCGACTACTCGCGCGATCTCGATCGCTTCGCCGCCGACGTGTGGATTGATACCAACCATCCGCTGCCTGATGGATCGCCGCGTGTTTCGCTCATCGTAATCGCGGATGGCCGGTTCGATCGCGCGAAAATTTCCGCCTACGCGCTGCGCACTGGCAAGATTTCGAAGCACGGTGATACCGATGTCTACGAAGTTCCCTCCGGCAATCCCGGAGAGAAGTTTTCTTTCGCGTTTCTCTCGGCCGGCCGGATCGTAATGGCGCAATCGATGAGTCTCGATCCTGTTCTTTCGAGATCCGGAAGCACCAGCCTCGATGCCGGAACTCGCGACCGGATCGCTCGGGTCACAGGCGCGACTTTCTTTGCCGTCGCGAAGACGGATGATTTGCCAAAAGTGATTGCGATTCCCGGCCTGCAAACCGGACAGATGAATCGAATCTTGAAAAGCATTCGCGGACTGGCACTCGCCGGGCATCCGGACGGAAACAAACTCGTCGTCGCGGCGGAAGCGGATTGCGATTCGACGGCCAATGCGCTTCAACTTTCCACACTACTGGACACGCTGAGATGGCTTGGACGCGCGGCGCTGGCAGATCCAAAAACGCGGGCACAAATGCGCCCCGGCGACGCCAACGCGCTCGACCGGATTCTCAAGATTGCGAGCGTCTCGCGCGACAGCCACTGGGTCCGCGTGCGCGTAGACCTCCCGCCCGACATCTTGAAATCCGGCCCGAAAACCCCTGGTACGATGGGAAACCAGTAAGTCAATTCCACTCACGCGCCGAAGGCAGGATCACAGCGACCGCTATTCGCGCAGCCACACATGCACCGGTCCCAAGGCATGAATCGGTGGGGAAAGAAACTGCGTGCGAAGACTTCAGTCGCCGGTGACCGGCGTGGTTTGCGCCGTGCGCAGATAGCGCCACGGATTCACAGGCGTGTTATTGACGCGAACTTCGTAGTGAACGTGGGGCCCGGTGGCGTGTCCGGACGCGCCTTCGTATCCGATCACGTCGCCGCGCTTCACCTGCGCGCCTATGATGGTATTGAATTGCCTGAGATGGCCGTACCACGTCGCCACACCGAAGCTGTGATCGATCACCACGAGCCGGCCATAACCGGCGCGGCGGTCAACGACGCTCACGACGCCGTCCGCGGTGGCGCGGACCGGATCGCCCAGATGCGATGCAATATCCACGCCCGCGTGAAACTCGCCCTCTCCACTGAATGGATCCAGACGCTCGCCAAAACGTCCCGTAATTTCTCCAACGACAGGCCATAACGACGGCATACCCGCAAGATTCGACAGTTGCGGCGCGGAAATCAGACGGAAATTCGGAGTTGCGGCCGCGACGTGCGACGGATTCGTTGCCAGATAGTTGAACTCGGCGACCGATTGCTGATATCCGCTGTCGGAGCCCTGATAGGCATCGGTGATGGCAAATGGCGTCTGGCGGAATCTCGTGATTCCGTACGCCATAGCGACTTCGCTCGCGAGGGATTGGAGCGAATTCAATTGCTGGTTCGTGTTCGTGACTTGAGTCTGCAAATCCTGATATTGCTTCTTCAAACTCGTCTGCTCGCGGCGCATTGCGTTGTAATTCGTCACTTTCCAGAGCATTCGGCTGTAAGATCCAAGCGCCGCAGTTACCGTAATGCCGCCAACCAGCGCAAGCGCAAGCAATAGCTGAACCATATAGAGTGGCACGCGGACACGGCGGACACCCCCGGAGTCGTTAGAGGCGATAAAAAGGGTATATGACTTGCGCGTCATTTTCTCAAATTCCTGCCGAAAAAACGTGGCGGCCCGAAGAGACCGAAGCCTGGCGGAGCGCTGCCAAACCTTCCCCTGGTCTGAACCGCGAGCCTTGGTTCGCGACCCGACGAATTGTAGGTACTCGGCCATGTTTCGTCAATCCATTTCTTCCATTTACCGTAGACGCGCGACCTCTCACACCTCTAATAAGACGGTCTATAATTCAAGTTTGTTCTGTTTGGATTGTCGCGATCATGCTGTATGGCGGACCCGGTGACAACTGTACTGAGGACCAGAGAAAGTAAGCTGGTCGCGCGCATCAGCGCAGCCGTACCTTCGACCGGGGTACGAGCCAAGAGGACAGGTCTGCGCCTGGGGATCGGCGACGATGCGGCGTTGCTCGCGCCGCGCCCCGGATTTGATGTCGTGGTGAGCAGCGATTTTTTCGTGGAGGACGCACATTTCATCGCGCGTTTGCACCCGCCTGAGTCCGTTGGATATAAATCTCTCGTTCGAGCGGTGAGTGATCTCTCGGCGATGGGTGCCGAGCCGGGATATTTTCTGCTGAATCTCGCGCTGCCCTCGCGGAAGACGGGCGCGTGGCTCGATGGCTATGTAAAGGGCCTCGGGGACGCCGCGCGAAAATCTCGCATCCTGTTGATAGGAGGAGACTTATCGAGAAGCGAGAAGGTGTCCATTGCAATCACGGTGATCGGTTACGCGAAGGCGGGCCGGGCTATGCGGCGCTCAGGAGCGCGACATGGCGACCTCATTTACGTAAGCGGGCAATTGGGCGCAGCGCGACTCGGACTCGATATTCTTCTCAAGCACCAAGGAGCCGTGGCTGGTGCAGGGCGATTGCTGGCGCCTCATTTGTATCCGCCGCTGCGGCTCGATCTCGGCGAATGGATCTCGCGCGAACGAATTGCCTCGGCGATGATGGATATCTCCGACGGACTCTCGATTGACCTCGGCCGGCTGTGCGAAGCGAGCCGCGCCGGAGCGGTGATCGAGGCCGGCAGCATTCCGCGCGCAGCAATTTCTAGAGAGTGGCAAGAGCGCCTGCGTCTCGCGCCGGGCGCCGCTCTCGAGTTTGCTTTGCACGGCGGGGATGACTACGAATTGCTAATGACCGTTCCGCCGCATCACATTCACAAACTGCGCCGGGCACCCGGCCGGATACCACTCACATGCATCGGCAAGATCACCCGCAACCGCCGCATGGTCCTGGTAAACGCCAGTGGCCGGACCCAGCCGCTTCTGGAAAAAGGCTGGGACCATTTCAGTCGTCACGCCTGATTTAATCCTTACGAGTCAATACTCAGACCCAGCCGGCGGATTGCGGTGCTTGAATTCTGCGCTATCTCGCGGCACTCAGGGATGAGCGACGGGTGCCGGAGGAGGCGTCGGGGGAGCCGGCGCTGAAATCTGCGTCAAGCCCTGCTCGGCGGCATCGGCGGGAGGAGCGGTGTCCGGCGTGTCCACCTGGACCGTCTTGCCCTGCGCGAGCTTTTCCAGCGGGACCACATTCGTGAAATCTTCCACCGGCTTTCCCTGGAGACTCTCTTTCATGAACTGAAGCCAGATCGGCAGCGCAGCACGCGCGCCGGTTTCTTTTTTGCCGAGCGAAATTCGCTTGTCGTCGTTTCCCACCCAAACGCCCGCCGTCAGCGACGGCGTGAATCCGATGTACCAGGCATCGGTGAAATCGTTGGTCGTTCCGGTTTTGCCGCCGGTGGGCCGGCCAAGCTCTTTGGCGCGAACGCCCGTTCCGAACTGCACCACTTCCTCGAGCATGGCGACCATCGTTCGCGCGACGTCCGGCTGGATGACATCCGTAATCTGAGGCTTCGCCTCTTCCAAGAGCGCGCCATCGTAAGTCGTAACGCGGCGAATCGTGTGCGGCTCGATGTGAATGCCGTCATCGGGGAAAACGGTGAACGCCGAAACATGCTCCATCAAAGTCAGATCGGCGGCGCCCAGGGCAAGAGGCAGATACGGCGGCAGCGGGCTCGTGATTCCGAACCGGCGCGCCATATCAATCACGTGCTGAATGCCCACTTGCGCGAGCAGCCGCACGGCCGGAACGTTGCGCGAATCGGCCAGCGCGCGCCGAAGAGTGATGCGGCCTTCAAATTTCTCGTCGTAATTCTTCGGCGAGTAATCCTGGCCGCCGCTGCGAAACGTCACGGGCACATCCATAATCGTGTCAAAGGGAGTAGAGCCGTCCTCGATCGCCGTGGCGTACACGTAGACCTTGAACGAGCTGCCCGTCTGGCGCATCGCCTGTGTGGCGCGATTGAATTTCGATTCCTCGAAACTCGATCCGCCAACCATCGCTTTGATCTCGCCGGAGGAATTATCAATGGCGAGAAATGCGCCTTGAACGGCCAATTGCTGCTCGAGTTCGACGCGAGCCGTTGACCCGGCGATGTCCAGAATCTTGAACAGCGCCAAATCGCCCGCCTTGAAAAGCTCTGACGGCGAGCGGCGGCCGGTCCATGCAAAGTTCGGCGCCGACACCATCGCCACGTACGGGCCGATTTTCACGGTGGCCGACGCTCCTTCGACGCTGCGAATGAGTCCGGTTACGTAGGCTCCTTTTTCGATGGGACCGTGCCAATCGTCGGAATCGTACGTATCGAGCTTCCCGCCCGGCTTGAGAACATTCTGGAGGCCGTCGCGCCACCCATGGCGGCGATCGTATTCGTGCAGACCATCGAGAACGGCTCGATCGGCAGCGCGCTGCATCGCGACATTCAGCGTCGTATAAACGCGCAGCCCCTGCTCGTGCACGGCTGCAGTGCCGTAAGTCTTCTCGAGATACTGCCGGATGTCTTCGACGAAGTACGGCGCAAGGTCGTTGTGCGGCGACGAAAGATGAAGCGTGAGCGGAGTGAGCGAGGCCGCTTCCGCGTCCGCGGAACTAATCTTGCCCTCGTGCGCCATCAGCGAGAGCACCAGATTTCGCCGCGCGCGCGCCCGCTGCCCGTGAAGAACGGGCGAATACGACGGCCCGCGAATAATTCCCGCGAGTAGGGCCGCTTCCGGCAGCGTCAATTTGCCCACCGGCTTGCCAAAATAATATTCCGACGCGGCTTCGAAACCATAATTGCCCTGGCCGAGATAAATTTGATTGCAGTACATCGTGAGGATTTGCTGCTTGGTATAGTGCCGCTCGATCTGCAGAGCGAGCAGCGCTTCCTGGCTTTTCCGGCGGAACGAGCGATTCGACCGATCGAGAAAAAGCCCGCCGGCGAGCTGCATCGTAATCGTGCTCGCGCCCTCGGAGATTTTGCGCTTGGCGATATCGCGCCAGGCCGCACCGACGACGCGCGTGAAATCCACGCCCCAGTGTTCTTCGAAATGCTGATCCTCGGTGGCCATGATCGCGTCTTTCAGCACCTTCGGAATTTGCTCGTAGGTAAGAAGAATGCGGCGCTGCAGCGCGAAAGTCCCGATGGATTGGCCGTCATCGGCGTAGAGTTCGGTGACAGTATCCGGACGGTAGTCTTCGAGCGCGTGGATTTCGGGAAGGTCGCTCGTATAAACGAACAGCAAGCCAACCCCCGCGCCGAACGCAATCGACAAGAGGAGGAGAAATCCGAAAGCGAGCCGGCCGAAAAGCGTGCCGACGGTGATCCTCATCGAGTTTTGAACGGGCTCGTCCACGTAAAAGATATTCTATCGCAGAGGAAGAGCTCGCCACGGAATTCGCGCGGGAAGTGCGGAGCGACTAAACACCGCCAGGCGTGAAGCATCTCGGGCAGTTGACATGCCGCTTGTTTCTTTTCAGCCGCTCATATTTTCTCAGCGACGAAGAGCATCTCCGGGGAATCATCGAGCAGCGGCGAGCGATCGAAATCGCCGTATAGCTCGGCGACGCGGAATCCGGTGCGCGCAAGCAGGTGTTCGACCTCGAAGCGAAAGAAATAACGCAGGGTGAACGCGAACACGAGACGCTCCTGGCGGCCGTCCGGATGCTTGATGTAATGGATTAGCTCGACGTCGTTGCGCTGCTCGGCGCGGTGAAATGCAGCCGTGCGCTCCGTTTGCACCAATTTCCGCCCATCCGGCAAATTGATTTCTCGTAACGGGGGCGTTTCCTTCAGGAACGCCGGGTCGTGAATGCGTTGGGCGTCGGTCTGAAAAACGTCGAGAATCAGTCTGCCGCCGGGCGAAAGATGGCGATGAGCGCGGCGCAAGCAGGACAGTTGCTGCTCGACTTCGAGCAAATGCTGAAACGGCCGGAACGGAATGATGATGAGACGAAACGTGACGTCCAAATCAAAATCCGTCATGTCTCCGCATTGCAATTGAACGCGGCGGCGAACTTCATCCTTTTCGCCTGCGAGCTTCTCGCGGCAGCGCGCTAGCATCGCTTCGGAAATGTCGAGCCCAGCAACGTTCGATCCTTCGCGCGCGAGCGGCAGCAGAACGCGGCCGGTCCCGCATCCGAGTTCGAGAATCGGATCGCCGTATTCACGTGCCCCGGAAAGATAGAAATCCAGATCGCGACGCACGGTGACCGTCGGGATGTAGTCATAAAATTCCGCGATGAACGAGTCGTACGGAATCGCAGTAGGCGCGCTCATGGTCCGTTCGCCCCCGCCCTCATTTCTTCCCGACGTAAGCATCCGCTTCGATCTCCACCAACATGTCGGGCGAAACGAACCCGCCGACCTCCAGCATGCTTGTCGCCGGGCGAATATCCTTGAAGACTTCTCCATGCGCGCGGCCGATCTTCTCCCATTCGGAGATATCGGTGACGTAGATGCGCGTGCGCACCACGTCGCTCAACTTGGCGCCTGCTTTCGTCAGAGCCGACTCGATATTTCGCAGCGCCTGCTTCATTTGCTTGGCGACATCGTCCTTGCCAACGATTTCGCCGTTGTCGTTCGTCGCCGTCGTCCCCGACACGTGAACGTAATCTCCAACGCGTACCGCGCGTGAGTAGCCGACGATCGGCTCCCACGGCGTTCCGCTCGAAATATTTTCTCTTGGCATCGTTCGGACCCCTCCGAGAGAACCATCTTACGATGCAGCTTTGTTGCATCCAAGCGTTGGAAATGGAACGGGAGAAGTCGAAACAAGCGAGTCCGGCGATCTTGCGGAATCCAGATGCGATCAATCGTCGAAGCGGGCGCGGAGATCGGGCGGAGTAACGGGGCAAACATTCTTGCGCTTGCCGAAAACGCGGTAGCGAATGCGCGCGACAAAATTGTAAACGGCATCGCGAATCGGTCGCGGAATAACGGAAATCGCTCCCGCGACGACTCCCCAGAACCCACCGAGCCGGCGAAGAATGTGAATGACGCCATCGGAGCGAACGAGCAACCGGCCGTCATTCGTGAGCACAACCAGGCTATCGGGAAGACTGCGGCGCCGATCGGGCGGTACGAGCGCTTCGAACGTGGTCCCTTGCAACGGCGCGTAGCGAAATTTATCTCCGGCGCGGTCCCGCTTGACCAGAAAGCGAATGTACCCCTGGCACAGGCCGCAAACACCATCATAGAAAATGCGATCGGCTGCACGCACCGCCGGGTTGCTGTGACGTGCGCCGGGTGAAACCGTGTTTGGAGCAGTGACCATAATTCTCATACATATTGTCGCGCGGCGCGCACATTAAAGCCATCGCAACGAGGCGCGAAACTGCCGCTGGACAGCGATTCGCGAACTCTCTAAGCTAAGTTTGAGTTTCAACGAGCTAAGAGAAGGTGCGCGAAATTGAAGTGCAACAACATCCTCGACGCGGTTGGGAATACGCCTCTCATCCGCTTGCACCGCGTGGCGAAGGAATCGAAGGCTGAAGTTTACGTCAAAGCCGATTTTCTGAATCCCGGCGGGTCGGTGAAAGACCGCATCGGCATCTCGATGATCGACGAGGCCGAGAAAAAGGGGCTGCTCAAGCCCGGCGGCACCATCATCGAAGGCACTTCGGGCAACACGGGAATGGGGCTTGCGCTCGTCGCCGTGGTGCGCGGCTATAAAGTCGTCTTCACCATCACGGACAAGCAGTCGCGCGAAAAAATCGATCTGCTGAAAGCCTTTGGCGCGGAAGTGATCGTGTGCCCGACGGCCGTCGAGCCAGACGATCCGCGCAGCTACTACTCCGTGGCCAAAAAGCTAGCGCGCGAAATCCCGAATTCGTTCTATCCCAATCAATACGAAAACCCGATGAATCCGGAAGCCCACTACCGCACAACCGGCCCGGAAATCTGGAACGACACCGAAGGCAAGATCACCCACTTCGTCTGCGGGATGGGAACGGGCGGAACGATCAGCGGCGTCGGCCGCTATCTGAAAGAACAAAATCCGAAAGTGAAAATCATTGGAGTTGATCCGTACGGTTCGCTTTATTACGAGTACGCGAAGACCGGAAAGATCGGCAAAGCGCTGACGTACGTGGTCGAAGGAATCGGCGAAGATATTTTCCCGAAGACCATGGATTTCAAGGTGCTCGACGACGTGCTGCAAGTGACCGACGAGGAGTGCTTCGTCTGGGCGCGGCGCCTGGCAAAGCGCGAGGGGATATTTACCGGCGGCTCCGGCGGCGGATGCATCGCGGGTACGATCAAGGTGGCCAAGGATTGCAAGGCCGGGGATGTAGTGGTCGCGTTTCTGCCGGACACCGGCACGCGCTACCTCAGCAAGATTTTCAACGACGCGTGGATGCGCGAGTACGGCTACGTGGAATCCGAGTTGCCGCTCACAGCCGCGGACATCATCCGCGTAAAGCACGAAAGCGGAAGAACGCGCGAGCTGATCATCGCGCGTCCGTATCAAACCGTGTTCCACGCGCTGAACACGATGCAGCAGCAGGATATCTCGCAGCTCCCGGTGTTTGAGGAGGAGACGCCCATCGGCACCATCTATGAGGATCAAATCCTGAACCTCGCATTGCAGGGTAAGGACCTTCGCAAGCTGGTGATCCGCGAAGTGATGGATCCGCCGCTGCCGCAAGTGTCGAGCAATACGCCGGTCGAGCGAGTGACGCACATTCTGAGCCACGAACGGCCCGCCGTCTTCGTCGAGATGGGCAACGGAAAGCATGAAATCCTGACCAAGTTCGATTTGATGGATACGGTCGCCGGCCTCGTCGAGCAAAAGCGTTGAACGCCTCGAACGCGGCCGTTGCTCTTGAGTCATTCCGAGCGAAGCGAGGAATCTCTCTTCTCTTTCGTAAGTTGTATACAATTTTGGCGCGTGAATGGGCCTACGAAAGGTAAGCCTGCGCTACTCTTTTACAGCGGCTTTTTTGCGATTTTCGGCCCACAAACGCTACGACTCGCATGACGAATCGGTTTCCTGAGATATCCTGGAAAATATGAAGATCGAGGAATTCAACGAGAGGTTGCGGAGTTCGGTGGTCGTCGCGGATGGCGCGATGGGCTCGATGTTGTATGAAATCGCGGGCGCACAGCGGTGTCTCGAGGAACTGAACATCACGCAGGCCGAAGCCGTGTTCGGAATTCACCAGGCCTATCTTGACGCCGGCGCGCAAATCATCGAAACGAACACGTTCGGCGCGAACCGCAACAAGCTCACAGCGCTGGGTCTCGGCGAACGCGTTACGGAGCTAAACCATCGCGGCGTAAAAATCGCGCGCGAAGCACGCGAGGCTGCGCGGCACGAAGTTTTTCTGGCTGGCTCGATCGGCCCGCTCGGCGTCGTCCGCCACGTGATACAGCTCCCGCCGGATGAGATGACGGAAATTTTCCGCGAGCAGGCGGCAGCGCTCGAAGAGCGCGGCGTGGACCTCTTCATTCTCGAAACTTTTAGCGACGTGGACGAGCTGTGCTCCGCGGTGTACGCGATTCGCTCCTTCTCACAACTTCCGATTGTCGCGCAACTCACATATTCCGAGGAAGGCACCACCTTCGGCGGAACGCGTCCGGCAGATGCGTGGGAAAAATTAAAGGGGCGCAACGTTCAGGCCATCGGCGCAAATTGCACCATCGGTCCGCAACTTCTGCTTCCGGTGCTGCGGGATCTGGCCGCGGCGGCGCACTTGCCGCTCAGCGCGATGCCTAACGCCGGCTTTCCGCACCGCATGGGCGACCGCATCGTCTATCCAAAATCGTCGCCCGAATACTTTGCCTTGTTTGCGCGCGAGGCTGCAGAGATCGGCGTGAGGCTGCTCGGAGGTTGCTGCGGCACCACGCCGGAGCACGTCCGCGCAATGGCAGACGCAGCAAAGCAGTTTCTCCCGGCGAAGCACAAAGCGGCCGCATCCGTTGGCGCCGTAACTGCCGTGGACATGACGCGCCGAGTTCTCGCACGCGAGCCAGAGAGCAAGCTCTGGAAAAAAATTCAGGGGGGAGAATTCGTCGTGTCTGTCGAAATTGATCCGCCGAAGGGAATTTCCACCGAACGAATTCTCGAGCAAGTGGGCCACGTCATGGCGGACGGGCGAGTGGACGCGATTGATATCAATAGCGGAACGCTGGCGCGCGTCGGAATGGACGCGCTGGTGCTCGCAGGCGCGCTCGAAGCGCACGGCTATCAAACCGTCCCGCACCTGACGTCGCGCGACGCCAATATTATCGGCCTGCAAGCGATGCTACTCGGAGCGTGGGCCGTCGGCGGCGTGCGCAATGTTCTTGCCATCACGGGCGACCCGCCTTCGCTCGGCGATCACCCGGAAACTTCCGGCGTGTACGAAGTGGATTCCATCGGGCTGGTAAAGATTATTTCGCGTCTGAATCAGGGCACGGATTGGGCGGGAAAAAGTCTCGGCGGCGCCACAAATTTCACGATCGGAGTCGCCGTGAATCCCGTGGCGGAAGATCTCGATGAAGAAATCCGCCGGTTCCACGAGAAAATTGCCGCGGGCGCGCACTTCGCGATGACGCAGCCCATTTTTGATCCTGACCACTGGAACATTTTCCTGAAGAAGCTCGGGGGCAAGTGTCCCGTGCCTGTACTCGTCGGTGTCTGGCCGCTCACCAGCTACAAGCAGGCGTTGCGGCTGAACAACGAAGTCCCCGGCATCATGATCCCCGAACCGACGCTAGTAGAAATGGAAAAGGCCGGCACCGCCGCGCGCGATCGAGGCTTCGCGCTCGCAAAACGCATGCTCGAATGGGCCCGCACCGAGGTAGCCGGCGCCTATCTTATTCCTCCATTCAAACGCTACGAAGAAGTCATCGAACTGCTGTAGAGTTGCGCCCTTTCATTGGCGCCCAACGACAACTCCAATCGGCATGAAGAATCGAGGCGCCGGCATCTTGCCAATTTTTTTTGCGCCGCCGCTCGCAAAACCGCCAGCAAGATGCCGGCGCTACGACGGCTTGCGGAGATGATCGAGGGCGGGAAATAGCAGGACGGCGACACCCGCGTTGACCGCCGAAGCGATCAACAATTTCCAACTGAAATAGGTCGCGGGACGGGCCAAGAGAACGCGATTGAGAAGCGCGAGTACGGCCTCATGAAAATGGTAGAAGATCACCACCATGATAAAGCGGCTAATCGGATGCTCGGTGTCAACGCGGCCGCCGAGTGAGGACGCTACATAACCAACGAGGGTCTTAGCAATTCCATAAATACCGATGGGCATGTGGCTCACGGCGTCCTGAAGAATGCCGATTGACCCGCCTAACAGCAGGCCCGTCGAGGGATTGCGGCGGCTCAACGCGAAATAAATCGTGACGAGCAGCGGCAATTCGAGCAATCCGGCCCAAGTTCCATACTTATTCAGAAACGCTTGCAAGACGAGCGCAAGGAACGCCACGGCAACGACCGCGCCGGCGTAGAACTTGTGGACTTCGATGTGCTGCTCGGCTTGTACTCGTGAACTCATCGTCGCTTAAGATCCTTCATGACCGTCATTGCTGCGGAGACGGCTCGGACGGCCCGCCTTCAGCAGGAGTTCCTGTTGGGCTTGCGGTTGCGGGCGCCGGCGCATCCGGCGATTTCTTCGCTGAAATCTCCTGCTGCGTGAGCAGGACAAGCACCTCCTCGAGGCGGTCGAGACGCGCTGCCGGCTGAACTGCGATCGTTTGAAATGGACTTGCTGGCTTGACGTCTATGACCGTGCCAACCGGAAAATCCTTCGGATAAATGCGGTCATCGCCGGAGGTGAGAATCGTTTCGCCGGCGTGTACCTTCTCAGTCGGGGCAATATATTCAAGATGCAAGGTGGGATCGCCCGTGCCCTTGACGACGCCGTGCGTACGCGTTTCGGAAAGCAGCGCTCCGACGCCGCTGTCTTTATCGTCAATCAGCAGCACCTGCGCGGAATTCGGAAAGACCTCGACGATTTTCCCAACGACACCATCGGGCGTGATGACCGGCATGTTGCGGCGGACACGATCGTGCTCTCCGCGATTGATAAAAATTATGCGGCTGACCGAATCAGCGCTCGCGCCAATTACCTGCGCGGCCAGCATCGGGGCCTCGGTGCGATCGTCGCGGAAATTCAAAAGCACGGCGAGACGGCCGGCTTCCGCGGAACGGCTCTCGAGTTCGCGATTGCGCAATTCGAGGCGTTCGAGCTCAGCGTGCAGGCGCTCGTTTTCGGCGTGCGTGTGACGGAGATCGATGTAATTGCGCCATCCTCCGTGCACGGTGGAGATGGACCATGTGCCGGCGCGTTGCAAGGGCGTGAGAATTTCGACAGCCCAGAGGCGAATCAAGCGGACGTCGCGTTCGCGCTTGATTTGAAACGCAAGCAACAGAACCTGCGACAACACCACGACCGTCAAGAGTCTGAAAGGCCGCCGCCGCGATGGAAAATCGATCATCTTGTGACCATGTCAAATTGGGCTGCTGCCGTGCGCAACGCGAAGCTCTCCGGAAGATTTAGTCAATCGAGACCAGGCGCAGCAGACGGAAATCACTCAGCATCTTGCCGGTTCCGAGCACGACCGATGCGAGCGGATCGTCGGCGATGGAAACGGGCAGGCCCGTCTCTTCGCGAATACGCTTGTCGAGATTCTTGATGAGCGCGCCGCCGCCTGTCAGCACGATGCCGCGATCGCTGATGTCGGCGGAAAGCTCGGGGGGCGTGCGCTCGAGAGCAACGCGAATGGCGTTGATAATCGTCGCGATGCACTCGGAAAGCGCTTCGCGAATTTCGTTATCGTCAATCGTAACGGTGCGGGGCACGCCCTCGATGAGGTTGCGCCCTTTCACTTCGAGCGTCAGCGGCTTCTCGAGCGGATAGGCTGAGCCGATTTCCATTTTGATGCCTTCGGCCGTGCGCTCGCCGACGAGCAAATTGTACTTGCGCTTGAGGTAGTGCATGACGGCTTCGTCCATCTCATTGCCCGCCACGCGTACCGAGCGCGAGTAGACGATGCCGCTCATTGAGATAACGGCGATATCCGTCGTGCCGCCGCCGATGTCCACAACCATATTTCCAGAGGGCTCTTCAATCGGCAGTCCTGCTCCGATGGCGGCAGCCATGGCCTGCTCGACTAGATAGACTTCGCTGGCTCGCGCGCGATAGGCAGAGTCCTGCACGGCGCGTTTTTCGACCGGCGTGATCTCACTCGGCACGCCGATGACGATGCGCGGATGCACCAGAACGCGCCGGTTGTGCGCCTTCTGAATGAAGTAGGTGAGCATTTTCTCGGTGACCTTGAAGTCGGCGATCACGCCGTCCTTCATGGGCTTGATGGCGACCACGTTGCCTGGTGTCCGACCGAGCATTTCCTTCGCTTCGCGTCCGACGGCCACGACTTCGCCCGTGTTCTTGTTGATTGCGACGATCGAAGGCTCGTTGACAACGATGCCTTTTCCTTTCGCATACACGAGAGTGTTGGCTGTCCCGAGATCGATCGCGAGGTCGGAGGAAAAAAGACTGAAAACCGACCGCATGCTGTAGCCGTTCTTATTCACGTGAGTATCGCGCCTCCCCCAAGGTGGTGCGTATGCTTTCGGCTGCGGCGCTGCCCCTGTTCGACGCCGGCAAACTACGGAATAACAATCGAGACGCGCTTAATCGCGGTCCCGCCGCGCCGATTCTGTCCGGTGATCACGATCGTCTGGCTGCCCGGCGTCATCGCCGGGGTGAAATAATGGAAAGTTCCATCGGAACGAAGATCCGCCACTTTTTCGCCATTGATAATCAAGGTTGCGCCGGGCTCGGTCTTGCCGGTGACTTCCACGAGATTGCCGTGGAGTTCAGTGCCGTCAATTTCCAGAAACATATCCTCTTGCTTGCCCTGCGTGACAAGAGTGAACTTATAAGGATCGCTGAGGTCGCTCATCGCGTCCTTGGCATCCACCGCGCGGACTTTCCAATAATACTCGCCGGGATCTAGCCCTGTAACATCCATGGCCGTCTCGCTGGTGTGGCGCTCGACCAGAATTTTGTTAAAGAAACTCGATTTGCTGATTTGAAGCACGTAACCTTTGGCCGTCGAAATCTCTTTCCACGCAAAGTGGATGGGATCGCGCTTCGGATCGGCCACAATGATGGGCGTGAGATTCAATGGCGCGATCAGAGTCGGCGGCGCGAGCACCTGCTCCGTCTTGATAGTTCCGCCCGTCGGAAAAGTTACGCGCTCAAACGGGCCGACGTCGAGGTGCTGGCCGCCGCGATTCATCTCTGCGCTGCCGACATTCACGGTGAATTGTTGCTGCTGCGTCGTTGGATCGCTGCGAACTTCAGCGCGGCTGTTCTCGCGAAGAGAAGCCAGAGCATTTTCGAACGAAATATCAGCTTTCGAGCCGGGGTTGTCCCACGTCGGAGTAGCGAGGTCCACCTGGCCGGCCTGAATGTGCATTCCGACGCGGGTGGCTTGATCCGAAGCTACGGCGTTTTCTTCCACAGTGACAAGCGTTTCGCCTTTGACGGTGTACGTGGTGCCATCGGCGAACGCGATGCGGGCCACGCCGTCGGTATCGGTGCGAATCTGATCGCCCTTATCGAGCGATAGTTGATAGTCCGCGTTCGCCCATTGGACGGAATCCACCTTCTTAACCTGCACCTTGCCGTCCAAATTGACGAAGCGCACTTGCCGGGCGGTGGCCGAAACTCCAGTATTGCCAGGTTTCGTGAGCGCGGCCGTGATGCGTTTGACAAGGTTTCCGGACTTTTCCGGAAAAATAAAAAAGGTCCCACCGAGAATCACCGCTAAAAGAATGACGACATAAATCGCAATAGTGGTGTAGGTGACTGTGTGCCAGTACACCTCGACCTTCTGTATTTTGGGCTTCGGCTGAACTGGGATTCTTGTTTCAATCATGCGAAAATGCGCCAATTCTGAAATCTAGCATAGGGGTATAGGCCTTTCAACAAAGCCCCGGCGCGGTTTCGGAATCGCCAACCCCATGTGCGCAAAGTTGAACGGGAGCTGACGTAACGATTCACAGTGTCAACAGGATGGGGCACAACGCGCCGGGGACGCCACGCATCCCACGTAATCAGATCATGCTGCACGATACGTTTGGCGCGGAATGCCGCGGTAGCGGGCAACGAGACAGGCGGCCTTGCCGTTACTCTTCCGCGCGCGAAATCTCCAAATTCATCACCACGCCACGTTGAAGCTGGAATACTTATGGACAGTGTGTCACAGTCACGCCGCAGTTCTCTAAAGGACGGTCGCTGATGTTCCAGAGCAGTGTCACTTGTTTTGGGAAACAAGTAAGCGCCTGCGAGAATTATCGAGCTGGCGTCTCTCTTCACAGCCACACGCACCACTCGAAGGAAAGCCTCAGATTCATTCCGCAATTCGCCGAAAAATATCCGCTATTGCGATGGGCTCTCGCGCGGCAATGCAGCCGTGCGCCGGTACCTGTGAATTTCGAACGCGCCTATTGGACGCCGCCGTTGAGCGCGGAGATGTCGCTTGAAGTGGAACGCAACCAAATCGAGAAAACTTTGGGGCTGAAAAGCTTTGTATCGCTGACGGATCACGACAGCATTGAAGCACCGACGATTCTGAGAGCCCTTCCGGAGTCCAAGGATATTCCCATCGCGCTGGAATGGAGCGTGCCTTTCGCGGGCACTGTGTTCCATCTCGGTGTGCACAATTTGCCGGAGGCTGACGCGAGCTCAATCTACGCCGATCTCACGTCTTACACTCAAAGCCCTTGCGAGCAGCGATTTGTGGAGCTCGTCGCCGCCTTGGACGCAATCCCGGATGTGCTCATCGTATTCAACCATCCGCTTTGGGATCTTTCTGAGCTGGGACAAGCGGGCCACGAGCAGGCCATCAACCTCTTTATGAAGGCGAGCGGGAGATTTTTGCACGCGCTCGAAATCAATGCGACGCGCGGGTGGTGCGAAAACGACAAGGTAAGAGACATGGCCAGCCGCTGGCAACTTCCGTCGATTTCCGGCGGCGACCGTCACGGATGCGACCCGAGCAGCGCGCTCAATCTGACGAACGCGGAAACATTTCCCGAATTCATCCGGGAAATCCGGACAGAACAGCGAAGTCACGTGCTGCTGATGCCCCAATATGCGGAACCAAGATGCGTTCGCATCGCACAGATGCTCCTCGACGTCGTTCGCGAATATCCCGGCCATCCAGTCGGCACGCGGCGCTGGGACAATCGCGTCTTCCATCCGGCCCGGTATACGGATGGAGATTGGCCGCTTTCGACATGGTGGAAAGCGCCACCGAAGTTCATTGATCTCATTTTCTCCGCCTTACGGGTGCTGGACAACGCCACGGTGCAGAGGGCGCTCAAGCAAGCAATGCCCGGAGAAGTTGTCGATCACGTCGTGACCGATGTTTCGTACGAGGCCACGACTTGACGATCGCGCCGTTGCGAGTCGCGCTCTTTCCCGATGCGTATCACGAAATCGACGGCGTGGCCTGCACGAGCCGTCATTTCGAAGCATTCGCGCGGCAGCACTGCCTCCCGTTCCTCGTGGTTCATGCCGGACCGGAGAATCAAAACTCAACGGACGGCAGCGTCACAAGGGTGCAGTTGCGCCGCGGCTGGTCGCAATTTCCGCTCGATCGCAGTCACAGCTTCGATCCTGCACTTGTGGCGCGTTATAGGAAGATCGCGTCGCTTGTGGACGAATTCAAGCCGGACGTCATCCACATCACCGGTCCGAGCGACATCGGTATTCTCGGCGCCTTAATTGCCCGTCGGCTCCGCGTTCCGCTAGCTGCATCGTGGCAAACGAACCTTCATGAGTACGCGGGACGCCGGGCGGTTGCCGCCACTTCGTTCCTGCCGAAACGCTGGATCGCAGAAATCGGTAAATCTGCCGAGCGTTGGAGTTTCAGCGCGATGGCACGGTTTTACAAGATTCCGCGGCTTCTCTTTGCGCCAAACCCAGAGCTCATGGGACAGGTGGAGAGAGCTACGGGCAAACCGTGTTTCTTGATGTCGCACAGTGTGGATACGGCAGCCTTTGATCCCGCGTTTCGCGATCGGGGCGCTGGACCATTTCAAATCGGTTACGTTGGGCGCTTGACGGCCGAGAAAAACGTGCGGTTCCTGGCGCAGTTCGAACAGGACTTGATCAACAGAGGCGAAAACGATTTCCGCATCGTAATCGTGGGTGACGGCGCGGAACGACGCTGGCTGCAAAAGAATATGCGCCATGCCGATTTTACCGGTGCGCTCACAGGCCGCGATCTCTCGCGTGCGTTCGCGAATATGGACGCGCTCGTATTTCCTTCCGAGACCGAAACGTTTGGCCTCGTGGTGCTCGAGGCGCTAGCTTCCGGTGTCCCGGCTATTGTAGGTGCGCGCGGCGGCCCGAAATTCTCTTTGCAGCACGGCAGGACGGGATTCGTCTGCGAGGAAACTCATGATTTCGCCGGATACGCAGCGGTGCTAATGAACCGCCCCGATTTGCTGGCAGCCATGCGGGTGGCAACTCGCGAATACGCGCTCTCGACTTCGTGGGAAAAGATATTCGAAGGGATGTACGAGGCTTACGGCCGGTGTTTGCATGCTGCGAACACGGTAAGCCGAGGCGTGCTTGATATCGCGACAACCTAGGTTATTCTAGGTTATTATTAGATCGCCGATAGACGACTGAACCCCCACTCGTTAATTCAGCGAACATCTGAGTTCGGAGAACAAGGACCCAATGGCATTGCGCGGATACGGCCGACTTTTGTCAATTCTCGCCGTGCCCGTGTGGCTTTCGCTCACGGCGAGCCAAGCATTCGGGCAGGTCCCCGCCCTACCAGTTACCCGGGCGCAGCTTACGCTTCCCCAGGTTGTCGAGAAATTGGTGTCGAGGAATGCCCAGCGGGCCAAGGCGCTCGAAGGCTATAAGGGCAAGCGGTTTTACCAGCTCGACTACGTCGGCTTTCCGAGCGGCCTGCATGCCGATATGACGGTGGAGATGACGTATGACGCTCCTGGCACAAAACAATTCCGCGTAGTTTCGCAAAATGGATCAAAACTGATCGTGAATCGCGTTCTGAAGAGGCTCCTCGACACCGAACAGGAAGCCATGGAAGTGCAGAACCGGGCAGGGGTGGAACTGAATTCGAGTAATTACGAATTCACCGCGCTTAATTACGAGCGGAATAATTCAGGATGCAGCTACGTATTGACCGTCGAACCCAAGGCCGCAACGAAGTTTTTGTATCGCGGGCGTGTTTGGGTAGACGACAAGGATTTCGCCGTTTGCCGCATCGAAGCCGAGCCCGCGAAGAATCCCTCCTTCTGGATTCGAAAGACGGCGATCCGTCACACCTACGAAAAAGTGGGTGAATTTTGGCTGCCGGTTGAAAATCAGAGCGTGTCCGATACACGGCTCGACGGCCGGGCAACGCTCACGATCAAATACACCGATTACGAAATTCAAACCCAGCACTTTGCTTCCGGCACAACCACTGCCACCCCAGGCCACTAGCCAGTTGGCTGGAATTCGGCACCGATCCGTTCAGCCGAGATCCGGCCCTGCCCTCGCCGCGCTGCAGGAAACAGTTTGTCCGTCCGGGGAACGTGCTCTATAATCGAGTGTTTTGGCGGTCTACGAAAGGTTTAACGAGGTTTTAATACGGGATGCTTGATGCAATTCAACGGCGGCAAGCGGGCGTAAAGATCCTGATGGGTGTGGTCCTTGGCATGATTTGCATCGCCATGGTGATCACTCTGGTGCCCGGATTGGTTCCCGGCACGACATCGGGAATGACGAGTGCGGACACAATCGCGCGTGTCGGCACGTCAGAAATCTCGCGAGAGGATGTCCAGCAAATGCTGAACCGCGAGCTGCGCGGCCAGCAACTGCCGCCGTCCTTCAAGAGCCTTTACGCAAAGCAGGTTCTCGACCAGTTGATCTCGGAGAAAGCGCTGGAAATCGAAGGCGACCGCATCGGGCTGAAAGTGACTCCGCAGGAAGAAACCGACCGCATCAAAAAGTATCTGCCGACCGCATTCAACGGCGACACGTGGGTCGGCCGGGAGCGCTATACCGCTTTGGTGCAGTCGGGCACGGGAATGTCGGTGCAGGATTTTGAAGACTTTGTGCGCCAGCAACTCCTCGAAGAGAAATTCCACTCGCTGTTGACGGATGGGATTACCGTCTCCGATGGCGAAATCGTAACGGAGTTCCGCCGCAAGAATGAAAAGGTGACGATCGAATACGCCTTGAGCAAGCCAGCCGATCTGGCGGCTTCGATCAATCCCACGGATGCCGAGCTCTCGCAATATTTCGAGAAAAACAAAGCCCATTATCAGGTTCCGGAGAAGCGGTCGGCGAACTACGCGCTCCTCGATCTCGAGCAATTGAAACAGCGCACGCCGGTCAGCGATCAGGAACTGCACCAGTATTACGACCAGCATATTGACGAGTTCAAGGTTGAGAACCGCGTCCACGTCGAACATATTCTGTTCAAGACGCTCGGAAAAACGGACGCTGAAGTGGCCGAAATTCAGGCGAAGGCCGAAGACGTCCTGAAAAAAGCCAAGTCCGGCGCGAATTTCGAAGATCTTGCCAAGAAATACTCCGAGGACACGACGGCGTCGAAGGGCGGCGATCTCGACTGGATCGTCGAAGGGCAGACCGTGCCGGAATTCGAGCNNATCAAGGTGCTCGATAAAGAGACCGCGCACACAAAGAGCTTTGAAGACGTGCGTTCGCAGATCCTGCCGATCGTTCAGGAAGACAAGGTAAACGCGGAAGCCGGTAAATTGTCAGATCAGATGGCGTCGGCTGTGCGGCAGTCGAACCGGCAAACGCTCGATGCGCTGGCCAAGAAATTTGATTTGCAAGTCGCATCCACACCGCCGGTCGCTGCGACGGAGCCCGTCGGCGAACTAGGCAGTGCGCCCGATCTGCAGCAGACGCTCTTTAGCCTTCGCCAGGGTGATATAAGCGCGCCGATCCGAATCGAGCGCGGTACCGTGATTCTGTCGCTCAAGGATATCCTGCCGGCCCATCAGGCGAGTCTTGCCGAGGCTCATGACGCCGTCCTCGCGGATTACCGCAAAGAGACTTCGGTGACGCTGGCTAAGTCGCGCGCGGAAGAGCTCGCCAAGCGCTCGCGCGCGAGCGAACCGTTCGATAAAGCGGCGAAAGCACTCGGATTCACCGTCAGCACGAGCCAATCTTTCGCGCGTACGGGCCAGGTGGGCGATCTGGGATCGGCGAGCCAGTTCGAGGCCGCGTTTACGATGCCCGCGGACAAGGTGAGCGACGCGATGCCGCTCGGCGCGAACTGGATTGTGTACCGCGTTGTCGCGCACGATCAGCCAAAACCCGAGGAACTCATACTTCAAAGGACTCAGATCCAGCAGCAACTCCTTCAATCGAAGCAGTCTGCCGTGTTCGCAGCGTTCCAGACAGCACTCAAGGACCGTCTGCAACGTCAGGGCAAGTTGATCATAGACGAGACGAATCTGAAAGCTCTCGCCGGCTCCTAACTGCCCTATATCGCTTAAAATAAAAGACTTATTGAATTACTCGCAGAGTATTGCCGCGCCATCTTCAGTTCGCTATACTTTTGGTTCTCAGCGCCCGCCCTGTTGCCAGGTCGAGAATTCGGATTTAAGTCGAAGCCTAGCGGCCTGCCAGACCTCGGCGTTTCGTGAGTTCAAGCTCAAGAGCATTTCGGCGTTGAAAGTTGTAGGGATTCGGCTCGACACTTCTCTGGTATTTCGATTCGCGGCGCTGATCAAACAAGCGGCGAGCAGTGATCGGCTTCGGGGGCAAGGGTAGTATTCGGTGGAGGGGGAAGCAATGGCTGCGAAAACAACTCTTTCAGGTAACGAGTATCGGTGCGCCATCGAGCGCAATCAGACCGGCAAATATTCCGTCCGCGTTCGAGCGGCTTTCGGCAAGAGCGGATGGATGCTTCCGATCTATTTCCTCGCTGGAAGCTTTGATGGAGCAATGAAGCGGCTCGAAGAAGCGCTTCAGCTCTTACAGCGCCACGAGCAGCGTTTGTGGTTCTGGGGACGGGAGCGCAGCGACGACCCGAATTTCGCGGCAGACCTGCTGGAGTCGATCGGCCTGCAACTCGACCGGCGATCCGAATTCCCGCGAAAAGTAGCTGGATTCGGCGTTCCAAGCGAGCGTCCGGTTTCAGCGGTGCAACTGGCGCCTATCCGAAGAGTGCTTGCAGAATCGATCGACGGCGCCAGAACCTCGTCCGGGGACTGATTCCGCGCGCATCGCTCGAAACAGCCGGCCCGCGGGTCATTTCGGGCGAATCAAAACTTCCCCATTGCCTATCAACTGATCATTCAGAAACAGCCGGTATTTGTATGAGCCCGGATTGACGCCTATCCGAGGCGGTCCGCTTTGCAGCCGCGTTCCTTCAGGGGCCTGAAACACGTTTGAGCCAAATGGGCTGCGCTGCGGATCGAACTCGACGCGCAAATTGCCCGAAAGCGGCTGCCAGACCACCTGATCGTTCCCATCAAGCACCACCACATCGGGGAAAATCCCCACCAAGATTGGTTTATCAGCCATTTCGAATCAGGATCCGATCTCTTTAACGGCATCCACGATATGTCGCGCTGAAATTCCGAACTTGTCCACCAGTTCATCGGGCTTGCCGGAATGAGGCATCCCGCGCACCGCGAGCCGCCGGACTTTCGATGGAGCGGAGCCGGCATCGAGGAGTGCCGCGAGCACGGCCTCACCGATTCCGCCTTCATCAAAATGATCCTCGACCGTCACCAGCCGGCCGCCGGTCGCCTTCACTTCCGCGGCGAGGGCCGCGCCGTCGAGTGGCTTGACGCAGTAAAGATCGATCACGCGGACGGCGATTCCCTGCCCCTTCAATTGATCGGCGGCTTTGAGAGCTTCGTGAAGCGTGATTCCCGCGCCGATAATCGTTGCGCGATCGTTGTCGCTTCGCCGAAGCACCTTAAAGCCCGGAACTGGGAATTTCTCGTCAATCGAATAGAGGATCACCGTCTTTGGCCGCGACGTCCGGATATAGGTGATGCCTTCGGCGTGTGCCGCGAATTCGGTCAAGCGCTCCGCGGAAACGGCGTCTGAAGGATAGAGAACGATTGAGCCGTTCACCGCCCGGAACATCGCCAGGTCTTCGAGCGCCATTTGCGAGGGGCCGTCTTCGCCGATCGAGACACCGCAGTGCGAACCGCACAGCTTGATGTTGCTTCGGCTGATGGCGGCCATGCGGACTTCATCGAATGCGCGAGAGAGAAAACACGCAAACGTGTCAATAAACGGAACTCTTCCGCGAGCTGCCAATCCGACACCGACGCTCACCATATTCTGCTCGGCGATGTAGCCCTGAAAGAAGTGGTCGGGGTACGCATCGCCGAAAATCTCCGAGAAAGTTGAGTTCTTGACGTCGCCGCTGATCGCCACGATGTGCTTGTTTACTGCGCCGAGCCGCTTCAGCGCGTAGCCGTACGCTTCGCGCGTGGCAACCGTGGCGCCGGCCTTGTAATCCGGTGCAGCGGGCGCGGGAAAATCCGGAGGTTCCGGAAGCGATGTGCGCGCGTAGGATTTTCCGGGATCCGGCGGAATCGGCGCGACGGTGCCAACTTCTGCAAGCGCCTTCCCCAACTCGTCCTTCGAGAGCGCCTTGCCGTGCCAATGTTCTTTGCCCGCAAGGAAGCTGACGCCATGGCCTTTGATCGTCCTCGCGACGATGGCCTGCGGCCGCCCCTTCACCGATTTGGCGTGATCGAGCGCCGCGAGAACCGCCGCGACGTCGTGGCCGTCAATCACCTGAACGTCGAAGCCTTCCGATTCAAATTTGCGGCGATAAATCTCCATGTCGTGCTGGTACATCGTCGGCTCGCTCTGTCCTAGCGCGTTGATATCCGCAATCACCGTAAGATTTTCGAGCTTGTAGTGGCCGGAAAACTCCGCGGCCTCCCACACCTGGCCTTCCGCCAATTCGCCGTCGCCAGTAAGGACGTAAACGCGCGTCGAGCTGCTGTCGAGCTTCGCTCCAATGGCCAGCCCCGCACCGACCGACAATCCTTGCCCGAGCGATCCCGTCGCCGCATCCACTCCCGGAATCAGCGGCGTTGGATGACCTTCGAGCTCGCTCGAAAGTTGGCGGAGCGTCATTATGCGAGAGAGCGGAAACACGCCAGCTTCCGCGAGCGCGGCGTACAGAATGGGCGCGGCGTGACCTTTCGAAAGCACAAAGCGGTCGCCGTCTGGCGAATTTGGATTTTGGGGATCGAACTTCATCGCATAAAAGAAAACTCCCGCCATCAATTCTGCGCAGGAGAGGCAGGAAGTCGGATGACCCGAACCGGCTGCCGTCGTGGACATCATCGAGTAGATTCCGAGCCGCCGGGCTTTTTCCTTGATCGCGTCGATCGTTGATGCCGAAATTGGCGAAGTGGCTGCCATGAGATGCTCCTCTCGCGTCTACCTCTAGGGTATTGGATTGTACTGGAGTTTCCGAAGATGCGCTTCACGAGGATTTAATTTCGTGGCCGGTTNNGAGTAGCTTGGCGAATCCGAACGGGGTACACTCACAGTGACAAAATCATGGAGGAAATTAGAAATGGCTGACCCGCTTCGAACTTCGAATCCAGCGTTCAATGCGAAGACTTTCGATGGCCAAATAGCCGTCGCCGGCCCGACGATGACCTTGCAGGGTACGGTCAACAGAACCGGCATCTTACTCGTCTGCGTGATTGCTACTGCCGGATGGACGTGGGGCCTCGCGCGTTCAGAATCGCCGGACGCCGTTCTCCCGTGGATGCTGGGCGGGCTAATCGGCGGATTCATTGTGGCGATGGTGACCATCTTCAAGAAAGAATGGTCGCCCTTCACCGCTCCCGTCTACGCGCTTCTTGAAGGTCTTGCGCTCGGCGGAATTTCCGCATTTTTCGACAAGCAATATCACGGGATCGCGACGCAGGCCGTCGCTCTCACCTTTGGAACCCTCGCCGTAATGCTCGCTCTCTATACCAGCGGGATCATTCGAGCGACGGAAAAGTTCAAAATCGGCGTCATCGCCGCCACCGGCGGCATCATGCTCGTCTATCTGGTGAACCTGGGCCTCGGCTTTTTCGGGAAGCAGGTGCCGCTGCTCAATAGCGCCGGGCCGTGGGGCATTGCGATCAGCGTTTTCATCGTAATCGTGGCCGCGCTGAACCTGATTCTCAATTTTGATTTCATCGAAACCGGCGTCCAGTCCGGCGCCGCGAAATATATGGAGTGGTACGGCGCGTTCGGCCTGATGGTCACGCTCATCTGGCTGTATCTCGAGATTCTCCGCCTGCTCTCACTGGCCCGTCGCCGCTAATTGCGCACGCGATCGGCGAAGGCTTGTTTTGAGCCTCGAATAAGGCTCGCTCCGGTGGTTCTGCGGCCGCGTACTTAATCGTTCCCGGATGGACTGCATGCCAGTCTGAGCTTGCTCCCCTTGACATTCTACTGGAAGCGCGCTAGCCTTCCTGTAGAATGACTACTAAAGAGCAAAAGGAACGCATCGAACTCCTCCAAGGCACTCTCGACCTGCTGATTCTACGCACGTTGATCCTTGGGCCCACGCACGGCCACGCCATCGCCAAGGCCATCGAATTCAATTCCGACGAAGTGCTGCAAGTCGAACAAGGATCGCTCTATCCCGCGCTGCACCGCCTGATCAAGCGCGAATGGATTTCGGTCGAAGAGGGTACTTCCGAAAACAATCGCCGCGCCAAATTCTACCGGCTCACCGCTAAGGGCCGGCGCCAGCTGAAGCTCGAAACCAGCAAGTGGGACAAGCTTGCTGGCGCGATCGCGCGAATTCTCCGCCCCGCAGAACAAGAGAGCGAGTCATGAGCCGCCGCAATCGCATGCTCGACGATCTCGACCAGGACATTCGCGATCACATCGAAATCGAGACTCGCGACAACGTCGCCCGCGGCATGCCGCCCGACGAAGCGCGCTACGCCGCTTTGCGCAAATTCGGCAATGTCACGCGCGTGCAGGAAGAAACCCGCGAAGTCTGGAGCTTCGTCTGGCTCGAGCAGCTATTGCAAGACATCCGCTTCGGCCTCCGCATGCTGCGCAAATCTCCGGGCTTCACCGCCATCGCTATCCTCACGCTGGCCCTCGGCATTGGCGCGAACACAGCAATCTTCTCCGTAGTAAACGGCGTCCTGCTGAATCCATTGCCGTTTCCCGAGCCCGATCGGCTGCTCACCGTTGACGCAAGCAAGCCTAATTTTCCGCAAGGCTCGATTTCATATCCAAATTTCCAGGATTGGCACCGTATAAACCAATCGTTCTCCTACTTCGCCGTTTCGCGAGCCACTGGATACATGTTGACGGGCGTGGGCGACGCCGACGAATTGAACGCGGCCGTGGTCACATCGGACTTCTTTCCCATGCTCGGCGTGAAACCGGTTCTCGGGCGGTGGTTTACTCCGTCCGAAGACGAAATCGGAGCTTCGAATGTCGTAGCCATCAGCACGGCGCTGTGGAAAAGAAAATTTGGCTCCGCGCCGGATGTGATCGGAAGAGGCATCACGCTGGACGGCAAGGGTTACGTGATCGTTGCGGTCCTTCCCGGGCACTTCAACTTGCCAAATTCCACCTTCGAATCCGTGGATGTTTACGCTCCGCTCGGTGAATTTGCCAACACGGGGATTCGAAATCGCGGTGCCGGGCTCGGCATTCATGGCATCGCGCGCTTGAAGCCGGGCGTCACAATCGAACAGGCGCGCGCGGATATGGAGCACGTGACGCACGACCTCGCGGAAATTTATCCGGACGTGGACAAAGGAATCGGAGCCACGCTGACGCCGCTCAAAGAAAGCATGGTGGACGAGGTCAGGCCATTTCTGTTGTTGTTGCTGGGCGCGGTCGGGCTCGTTTTGCTGATTGCTTGCGTCAACGTGGCCAATCTGCTGCTCGTTCGCGCCACGGGTCGCGTGCGGGAAGTCGCCCTGCGTTCGGCTCTCGGCGCGAGCAAAGGCCGTCTGGTACGGCAAATGCTTACCGAAAGCATCTTGCTCGCGATAGCGGGCGGCGCGCTTGGACTTGCACTCGCGCGTGCAGGGACTCACGCCGCTCTCGCTGCGCTGCCCGCCACTCTCCCGCGCGCAAGCGAAGTGGGGATTGACGCGCGAGTGCTCTGGTGCACGGTATTGCTCTCCGTGTGCGCGGGAATTTTCTTCGGCTTGGTTCCGGCGATGCGCACAGCGCGGCGAAGCGTTCACGAAACATTGAAAGAAGGCGGACGAGGTGCCATTGGCTCGCGACGCCGCACTCAGGGCGCCTTGGTTGCCATTCAGATGGCGATGGCATTGGTCCTGCTCACCGGCGCGGGATTGTTGATCCGCAGCCTCGCCGAACTGTGGACCGTGAATCCCGGTTTCAATCCCGACAATACTTACACCTTCAACCTTGCCCTGCCGCCGCAGATGATGACGGCTCCCGCCGCAGCCATTCGTGCGTCCCTTCGCAATTTCGATGCAGGAATCGCCGCTACGCCCGGCGTGGAAGCGGAATCGCTCAGCTGGGGCGCAATTCCCATGAACGGCGAGGACGACACAACTTTCTGGATTGACGGGCAGCCGCGCCCGGCGAGCGACAACGAAAGAATCTGGGCGTTAAATTACATCGTCGGCCCCGATTATTTGAAGGCCATGCGGATTCCGTTGCTCGCGGGGCGCTTTTTCTCGAATCGCGACGACGAGCATTCCCAACGCGTCGCAGTTGTAGATGAAGTGCTCGCGCGAAAGTATTTTCCGAACGGAGACGCCATCGGGAAGGCGATTCACGTCGGAAACCGGGATGACTCATATGAGATCGTCGGCGTTGTCGGCCACGTGAAGCAATGGGGACTCGACGTAGACGATCAGAATTCTCTGCGCGTTCAGGCTTACTTCGCCTTCATGCAAATGGATGACAGCACGATGGCCTTGGTGCCATCGAACACTGAGGTCATCGTTCGCGCTGCGGGAAACATCGCAGGCTTTATGGACTCGATTCGCCGTGCGAACGACCGGATCAGCAAGGATGAGGTGATCACCCAAGTCCAGACGATGCACGAGATCATCGAGTCTTCGCTCGCTTCGCAGCGCTTCGCCATGATGCTGCTGGGAGCATTCGCTGCCATCGCCCTCGTGTTAGCAGGCATTGGGCTCTATGGGGTAATCGCCTACGTCGTCGGCCAGCGCACGAATGAAATCGGCATTCGAATGGCGCTGGGCGCACAGCGCGGCACCGTGCTGCGCTGGGTTCTGTGGCAGGGCACGCGGCTGGCGCTCGCTGGCGTAGCTGTGGGCATCGTGGCAGCCGCAGCACTGACGCGGCTGCTCGCCAAGCTCTCTCTGCTCTTCAACGTAAGCGCAACGGATCCTCTTACATTCTCCGCCGTAGCGGGCGTTCTACTCCTGGTGGCTACCGCGGCATGCTGGATTCCCGCGCGACGCGCCGCGCGTGTCGATCCCATGGTCGCGCTGCGATATGAGTGATGAGCGCTCGAACGATTCGACAGGAAGTGCGCCCTTCAGAGTGAGCTCTTGACGCCTGCGCAAATTTTCCGGACCGCGGAGCAGGAGAGCAAATCATGAGTCGCCGCAAGCGCATGTTAAATGATCTCGAGCAGGATATTCGCGACCACATAGAAATCGAGACCCGCGACAACATCGCCCGCGGCATGCCACCCGACGAAGCACGTTACGCCGCCTTGCGCAAATTCGGCAACGTAACGCAAGTCCAGGAAGAAACCCGCGAAGTCTGGAGCTTCGTCTGGCTCGAGCAGCTANNTTCACCGCCGTCGTCGTTCTCACTCTCGCCCTCGGCATAGGCGCCAACACAGCGATTTTCAGCCTTATAGACGCGGTGATGCTGCGCTCGTTGCCGGTCGAGAATCCTTCGCAATTAGTGCTCCTGAAATGGGGAGCGCGCAAGGCGCCGAAGCTTCGCGGCTACATGTCATCGGGCGACTGCGTCTCCAATCTCCGCCCCGGCGGCGCGAACCCCTCGGGCTGCTCCCTTTCCGAACCAATGCTTCGCGAAATCGCTCGAGCGAATATCTTTTCTGGGGTGGCGGCGTTCGCCAACTCAGGCCGGCTCGATCTGACGGGTAACGGTCCGGCGAGCGTAATCTTTGGCCAAGTGGTCTCCGGAGATTACTTCCGCGCGCTGGGCGTGAAAGCCGCTGCGGGCCGGATATTCCAGCAAAACGATGACGCGCCATCGGCGCCTTCGGTGGCTGTGCTCAATTATGGATACTGGCAGAGCGCATTCGGCGGCGCCCGTGATGTGATTGGCCGCACCATCGAGTTGAACGGAGCGCCTTTCACAATCGTCGGTGTGGCCGAGCGGAGGTTCACCGGGATCACGGCAGGGAGCGACTACGACATTTGGTTGCCGCTGGCCGATGCGCAACGTCTCACCGTTCCGTCGCGCTGGAGGAACCGCCAAGATGACGTTACGTTTTGGTGGCTGACTGTAGTCGGCCGGCAGCGACCTGAAATCCCACTGCCACAAGCGCAAGCTGCGATTAGCCTAATTTTCCGCAACGAAATGATTCATGGGTCTGTACCACTGCTGGATGCCGGCAGTGGAATAACCGGGCCGCACGGGCCTCACGGGCCGTCGCCGGTGGCTAGCCATGCCCGCAGAGAAATGGTTCTCACCGCGCCGCCAACGCCGCCCGTGGGAGGCAGTCAACCTGCGAAGGTTCAGGCGCCGCCCGCGCCATCATCGAAAGTTGCGCAAGGTCCAACAGCGGATCACAACTCGAGCGCCGCGACAACATTATCAGCGCCGGACGACGAACCGGTTGTGAGCCTCGTGTCTGCGCAAACCGGATTGACGGGTTCGCGTCTCGATTATGCCGATCCGTTGTACGTTTTAATGGCCGCGGTCGGAATTATTTTGCTGATCGCGTGCGCCAATGTCGCCGGGCTGATGCTGGCGCGTTCGGCGGCGCGACGCAAGGAAATGGCCGTGCGCCTGGCGCTGGGCGCTGGCCGAAAGCGAATCGTTCGTCAGCTTCTGACGGAAAGCTTGACGCTCTCCACGCTCGGCGGCGCGCTGGGGATTCTCTTCGCATATTGGGGCGCGCACGCGATCGTGTCGTTCGTGTCCAGCAATCAAGCACGGCCGCTCGGATTTGCTATGGGTGTTGACACGCGCACGCTCGCATTCACAGCAGCCGTTTCAATTGTCTCCGGAATACTCTTTGGCATCGCGCCGGCGTTTCGCGGGGCTCGAGCTGATTTGACTCCCACGCTGAAGGACGGCTCCGGCGTCTCGCCCAGCGTCGCGCGTGAACGCGGGAGATGGCTCAGCGCAGGCAATGCGCTTGTGGTGGCGCAAGTGGCGCTTGCGACTGTCGTTCTCGTCGGCGCGGGATTGCTCGTGCGCACGCTCGAAAATTTGCGAAGCATCGACGTCGGATTCGACTCGCACAATTTGATAATTTTCAGTATGGAGCCGATCCATTCCGGCTATAAAGATGCGCAGTTGGACAGTTTTTACCGCGATTTGCAGGGCCGCCTTTCGGAAACGCCGGGAGTAAAGTCGGCGAGCTATTCGCTGGTCCCGCTCCTAAGCCGCGCCTTGATGGCAACCGCTTTTCACTGGCCCGGCACGCCGCAAGACCGGCAATCCGAATCGAACATGCTGCCCGTCGGCCCGAACTTTTTCGATACGATGCAGATTCCGTTCTTAGCGGGACGCGGTTTCAACGCCTCCGACTACGCGCTTTCGGCCTCCAACGATGGAACCACGCCGACTTCGGCGCCGACGCCGGTGATCGTGAATCAGGCGTTCGTCGCGAAGTATCTTGGCAAAGAGAATCCCATTGGAAAGCAGTTTGGTGAATGGGCCGGAGACGATAACACTCCCAGAAGCTCCGGCTACGAGATCATCGGCGTGGTTCGTGATGCCAAATACAACGACCTGCGTCCGGACATCAGCCCGACGATGTATGTGCCGCAGAACGCTTCGAACGCTCTGGCCGTATCGTTCGAGTTGCGCACAGCCGCCAACCCTCAAGCTTTGCTCCCGGCGATTCGCAGAACGGTCGCACAACTCAATCCGAATTTGCCGCTCTTCAACGTCACAACCGAATCGGAGCAGATTGACCGCCTGCTGTTTCAAGAGCGGCTTGTCGCACGGGTTTCGGCCTTTTTCGGATTGCTGGCGCTTGTGCTGGCGTGCATCGGCCTGTACGGGCTGCTTTCGTACGAAGTCACGCGGCGAACCCACGAAATCGGCATCCGCGTAGCTCTCGGCGCTCACCAACGCGACGANNATCGGGCAAGGCATCGCGCTCGCCACAGTAGGTGCCGCGATTGGAATCGCTGCGGCGCTCGGCGTCACGCGATTTCTAGCGTCGCTGCTCTACAACGTGCGAGCCACCGATCCGCTAACGTTCGTGGGAGTTGCATTGCTGCTCGCGGCAATCGCAGCTCTCGCGTGCTACATTCCCGCTGTCCGCGCCGCGCGCGTCGATCCCATGGTCGCNNATGGTCGCGCTGCGATACGAATAGCCCCTCGAGCCACGGACCGCCAATCCTCCCTGAAACGGCGCATTCAGTACGATCATTGAAAGCGACTCAGTGCAGACTTCGAGGACATCTCCGGAGTAGAATCCCCTAGTTCTGACAGCCCAGACGGGCTAATGAACGGACGCCCGGGCGAACACCTCGCTGAAGACTGACTCGTCCGAAAACTTTTTCAATCAAGGAACCTGAATGGACATTCTTAGTCTGCGTACGTGCATCGCTTTGTTCCTGTGCTTGCTTATTTCCGTCTCGGTTGTCGCCCAATCACCGACGTCGCTCGAATCACGGCGCAAGGCGCTCAACGATCTTCTCGCGGAGCAGTGGGAGTATAGGCTGCGCACCAGCCCGATCTTCGCCTCTACCATCGGAGACAAGCGCTGGAACGACAAACTCGACGACCGTTCTCAGGAAGCCATCGACAAAGATTTGCAGGAAGCTCAGAAATTCCTCACGCGCTTCGAAGCCATCGACACTTCAGGATTTCACGAGCAGGAGGCGTTCAACGAAGTTTTAATGGTCCGTGACCTTCAGATGCAACTCGAGGGCGCTCGCTTTAAACCCTGGGAAATGCCGGTCGATCAGGAAAACGGAATTCATCTCGAGCTGCCCGATTTGGTCAACGTCCTCTCCTTCGAATCCGCCAAGGACTTTGACGACTACATCTCTCGGCTGAAACAAATTCCTCGCCTCCTCGATCAGACTGCCATCCAGATGCGCAAAGGCATGAACGATAAATTGATGCCGCCGCGTTTCCTGCTGGAGAAAGCCGCAGATCAGTGCAGCGCAATGGCCTCGCAGGCGCCAGAAGAATCTCCCTTCGCCCAGCCGTTTCTTAAATTCCCTGCGAGCATTTCCGAACCCGATCGAAAGCGCCTGCGCGCAGCCGGCCTGTCCGCGATTAAGGAATTTGTCCTACCCGCTTACGCGCGCTTTACCGCGTTCATTCGTGATGAATACGCCCCGAAGGGGCGCGTCGATCCCGGCATCTGGTCTCTTCCTGATGGCGCCGCGCGGTATCGCTTCGAAGTCCGCAGCATGACCACCACCGATCTCACGGCAGATCAGATTCACGCGATCGGCCTCAAGCAGGTTGACGAGATCGAGGCCGAAATGCTCGCCCTCGCGCACACGCTCGGATTCAAAGATCTCGCCGCACTCAACGAGCACATCAAGAACGAGCGCCAGTTCTACGCAACTTCCGGCCAGCAACTCCTCGACCTCTACGCAAAGTACGTTCACAACATGGAACCGGAACTCCCCAAACTTTTCGGCCATCTCCCCAAGAACAAGCTCGCGG
>PMAA01000080.1:0-178 GCA_003152355.1 Acidobacteriota bacterium
ATTTGGATTGTCCCAACGACGCCTCAATTTTATTTGGATTGCGTTTCTCCGTCAAAGGTGTCATTTCTTCGCGCGCAGATTTAATCAGATTCCGGCATGCCACGCGCGATTTGGAAAGGAGCGCAAATGAATTTCGCTCGCATCGTCTTCGCCTCGCTCGGCGCCTTCGTCGCCTACT
>PMAA01000080.1:212-6313 GCA_003152355.1 Acidobacteriota bacterium
CAAGGGCAGATGAGCAATTTCCCACTCGGAATGATTGCCATATACCTCGCGACGGTGGTCCTTGCAGTGATGTACGCGATGTTGTACCGCGGCGGCTCGGGCCTCGCTGAAGGGGCGCGCTTCGGCGCCCTAATCGGCGTCTTCGTAATTTGCGCCTTTGTGATTCACAACTACGTCAATCTAAATATCGGACTGAAACTCACGCTCGAACAGGCAATAGCCTATTTCATCGAATGGCTTGTCGTGGGCATCGTGATCGGCCTAATCTACCGCCCCCCAGCCATGTACTAACCGGCAAAACGACGCCGGCCTGGCTCAATCATATGATGTGAACGGAAGAAAACCGCAGAGGCAAAACTGCCGGAGGGTCTGCTCTTCGGCGTGGGTAACCCGCCTCAGGATAACAAGACCCTCCCGTAACAGTCACACGCGCTTCAGCAGCCGTTGAAGGAGACGAAGGCGCCGAGCGGTGATGGCAGCGTTGGCGTAAACGGTTCGAAGTTGAACGGTTTGCTGGTGTCGAAGCCGGCGCTGGCGGCCGCGGTCGCGTCCACGAAAGGAGTCAGGGCCGCTACGGCTTGCGAGATCCTGTTCCAGCAGAGCGTGCGCTCGTAGCCGTTGTTGTTTGGCGGGGCCGCGCTCTCCGGGACACCCTGAATCCCAGTGATCGTGTTGATGGGACCGCCGTCCTGCGCCGCGACGTCGGGACCGACGACACGCGCCAACGTGCGATGGTCGCTCTCGATGCCCATGATGCGGGCCGCGGTAACGCGCAGATCGGGAGTGCTGAAGTTGCGCACGCCGACGAGATAAGCAGCGATGAAAGCGTCCTCGAGCGTCACTAGAATATTCAGCGTGGTCTGCGCGTCGGCGAACATGTTGGGCGGATAATAGAACGTGGTATACGGCGACGGCTGATCCGTTACGGATTGCTCCAGCAAGTAGTGCGACATCTCTTCCTGGCGCGCAGCGATGAGATAGCCCTGGTCATCGGAGGGGATGTTGCCGAAGAACGGTGAGGTATTGATGATGTTGGTGTAGGTGGTCACCGCTAGCGCTTCGGCGATTTCGGCGGCGATCAGAATGTTGGTGTCGCGTTTTTTCCCTTCGGGAAAATCGAATTCACGATCGCCGGGATCAAAGCCGCTCTTGGCGGCGCCGGATAGGCTGTAAACGCCTGCTTTTGCTTCGGCGGACACGACACTCAGAAGCCCCCCGAGACCGGCGATTCCGACTCCGGCTAGTGACGCTTTATGTAAAAACGAACGGCGGCTCGAACCCTTGGTTTGTTCGGACAATTCAGATACACGTTCCCCTCCGTTTGGCGCAGTCATTTAATGCCTCCTCGTTAGCGAATGATTTCGAGCGAATGGCGACGGAACCCGCGTTGACCGAATGGATCGAATTGATGGCCGCGGGGTTCCCCCTAACCGCTTCCTCGTCGCACTGAGTACGCATGAACTTGGAGAATGGATTTCGCGACGCTCGAAGTTTCGCGTATTTCGGCGCGAAACCTGGCGGCTTCGCGCACAGTCTCACACAGGGAGGCCCGCCCAACTACTGGCAGGACCTGCTAGGACGAAGATTGACGCACTTTCTAACGCTGCGGCATCAAACTACGTGTACGGATATCTATTCGATCGGGTGCTCGCGCCGTATGCGTCTTAATACGACGACCAACGTGGGGCAGGCGGACAACGGCCCTCACGAGAAATGAGGATAATTCATGAAAAGCTACAAATATTTATTACTCGCCGCTATCGCTGGGATTTTCTTCATGATCACCGCTCCGAAAGCAAACGCCCAGGTCAGCGTCGCCGTTGGGGTCGAGCCCGTATGTCCTTACGGCTACTATGACTACGCTCCTTACTCTTGTGCTCCCTACGGCTACTACGGCGCTGAATGGTTTTCAGGCGGTGTCTTCATTGGCGTTGGCCCCTGGTTTCACGGCCCCGCCGAGTTCCACGGCCACGTAAATAACCGTTTCGATCCTAGCCATGGCTATCACGGCCCAGTGCCGCATCCTGGCGACAGGCCTGAGCCGAACAAGCGCGTCGACAAAGTCGCCCACTTCAAAGGAAACGAAGTGCGTGACGGCCGCGGCCACGTTACCGACAACAAAAAGCACTAAGAAGCATGCCGTTTCTTCGTAGGGGCGGGCCCTTTACCCTGAGGCCGCAGCCGAAGGGAAGACCCGCCCGCCCTTCTCCCGCTGCCTGGCGCCTAAATCAGCTCGCTTCAAAACCCACAAGCTCCATCGCCTTATTAATCTCCGGATTCTTCATAAACGTTTTCCATACGAACTCGCTCCGGTAGTTTTCTATCATCAACATTGTGATGCCCTGGCAGATGCCGATCACATCCGGGTCATACCATCCCGTCAGCGGATTGAAAGCGTTCACAAACCCGTACCGCGTCCACGCGCGCGCTGAGAAATGCTTGTAAATGTATTGCTGCACCGCAATCGTCTCCGCTGGCAGGAACGGAATCGAGCCCGCAGCCGCTGATGGAACGAGAGTCCCGTCAATCGGTCCCATGATCGGAGGCCCGCCCCACGCGACATACCCATCCACCGAATCCGACGCCGAAATTCCCCAAAAATCATTCGCGTAATCTGAAAACTGCGGGTGCAGCGAAAGGCAGAACAGCTTGTGCGCCTGCGTGGCAATCACTGAATTCGTAAAATAATTCGCGAACGCGTCGCGCTTGTTTCGAAAATCAATCCACGCATGCGAAAACTGATGTGTGAAAAGCGGCGCGTTCGCGGTGATGAAGCTCAATCCTTGGTACTCCAGCACCGGCCGCGTCCACGCCCGCCAACTGCTCGCCGGGATCGGGTTCGTCGGCGACCCGATCGCCAGCAGGTACAACATCATCAGCTCGCAGTAACTATCCCATCGGCTTTTGATCATGCCGTTCTGTGGCGTCCAACCTTGCGATAGCGTCGCCCCGCCGTTCAACATCCACTCCCAATTCACTCGATTGTAGAGCTGCGTCGCGAGACTCGCGATTTGCGCGTCCTGAAAATATTCCCTGCAAGTCAGCGCGCCGCACAGCAGTATCGCCGTATCAATTGACGAAACCTCGCTGTCCAGAACGGGCGCGCCCGTATTGATGTCCATGAAGTGGTAATAAAAACCGTTCACCGATGGCGCGACTGAAAGGAAAAAATCGAGCGTCGCAATCACGCGCTGCTTGAGCGCCGCAGTTGGCTTGTAACCCCGTGCATCCCCGACGCAAAGCGCGGTAAGTCCGAACCCAGTCGCGGCGATACTCGAAACAACTCGCGCTTCGTCTCCATCCGTCGCCGCCCGATCCATCACCAAGCCGGTGGCCTCACAAGCCTGCTCCCAGAAATACTGAAAAGCTCTTCGCTCGATCTCCTCGAGCAAAGGCACATGCAAATTCGCCGCAACACCAAGGCCGCCCGCGCCCGCACCCGACATCAGCCAATCCAGATCTAGAGCCGTACTTGCAACGGCAGTCGTCCCTGCAATCGCAGCCCCGCCAAGAACTCCCAGCGCCCGTCGCCGCGACAACTCATCTCTTCTGCGCATCGTCCCCGATAATATCCCATGAAAACTATTCCTCGCGTTCTGCCGCGTGCTTCCTATGTAGCTCTCATGTAGCTCACCTCTTCAGAGGTGAGGCCTTTGGTCCTCCTCACCGTCCCGCAATCCCTCTGATCAGCTTTTATGAGCGCTATTTTCGCGTATCATCGGCTCCGCAATCTCGCTAGCAGGAACAAAAGGATTCGAAAGTGCAAGCGCTGCGATTCCACGAGTTCGGCGATTTCAAGAATTTAAAAGTTGAAACCGTCCCCGACCCGCAGCCGAAACCAGGCGAGCTCGTCGTCCGCATTCGCACCGCATCATTGAATCCCAGTGACGCCAAGAACGTTCTAGGTCGCATGGAAGGCACAACTCTGNNTTGATTGCAGTGCCGGTTGGCGGAGTGCGCCCGAAACCGAAAAACTTGTCCTTTGAGGAAGCCGCCGTCGCAGGGCTGGGTTTCGTGACCGCCTGGCTCGGATTGGTCGAAGTTGGCCGTTTCCAATCGGGAGAAACCGTGCTCGCGACCGGCGCAGCAGGTAGTGTCGGAAGCGCGGTCACTCAGATTGCCAAGTGGAAAGGCGGGCGCACCATCGGCGTGGACCGTTTCCCGATTTCTCAGGAACGCCAAAAGGAATTTGGAATCGATAACTACCTTGTCGCAGACCCGAATGACAGCTACAAGAGTATGGTCGATGGCGCGCTCCGATTTAGCGGAGTCAAAGGCGTGAACTTCGCATTCGATTGCGTTGGCGGCCCATTATTCGAGCCGTGCCTGCGTACCCTCGGGCAATTAGGACGTCAGGTGAACATCACTTCCGTTGGGGATAGGCGCGTCTGCTTCGATCTGCTGGATTTCTATCATCATCGCCTTAGCCTTTTTGGCGTGGACACCCGCGCCTACGACACGGTAGCTTGCGCCGCAATTCTGGAAAAATTGACGCCCGGTTTTGAATCAGGCGCTCTCAAACCGAGCCCCATCGCCAAGCGCTTTCAGTTGAACGACGCAACTCAAGCATTCGCCCAGCTCAACGACGGCGCCTTCCAAGGAAGGGCAGTTTTTAGCTTTTCATCGGCACATGAATGAAACACACCAGGAAAGCATGCGCGTTCGTCGTTCAATTCTTGGCGTCTGCCTTCGTGGCCACGGGCGTCTTCCGTGCGTCATACAAATGCGTCCACACCCGCTTGTGATAGAATCCGGCGTCTGGTATTCGGAGGATCGAAAATGACTGAAAATGAAAATCCCGACCATGTCAAGCTAACGGAGTTGCTGGAGCAGGCGAAACCGCTCATGCTCAAAATGTATCCTGACCAGCAGAAGGTATGGGTCGCGGAAAGTCCGCTCGCCCAGGAGATTAAGTCAATTCTCGCTAATCACCCTGAGTATTACGCCGAGATCCGCGCCGTCGTCGGCGGAGTTTTCCCCGAACCAACGGCAAAAGCCGACGCATCAGCATCAGGCAGTTGAGGCGGCTTCGGGAAGATATTGAGAGATAGCATCAGGCGGCATCTCGTCTCCTGGNNCAGAGGAAGCCATGAAATCCAAGGGCATCATGAAGTCCAAGCAGTCCAAAGCTGCTAAATCTGAGTCACGCGATAAGGTACGTAAGATGCGCGACGATTTTCGTGCGGCGGAAAAGAAGGCTAAAACCCCGGTCGCTGAGGCGGAGATACGCTCGGCGACTCGTGCACGGCGTCGTGTGACCAAGGAAGTCTTGAAGGAATTCCGGGGGAAGTTCAACAGCTAACCTGCCGGCTTCCACGCCGGCCTCACTCTTCAGCTGTGCGGCCTTTCGGCTCTTCACACTCCGTGGAACTTGCGAGCGGCATTCTCGGTGACCGGCAAGCTGATCTCAATCGTTGTTCCGCCTGTGCTGGAACTGACGTGAAAGCTCCCCTTCATCACTTTCGTCCGTTCGCGCATCCCCGCAATCCCTACTCCCAAAAGCCGCGTGCCTGATTCAAATTCTCTGAGAATGTCAGGAGCGATACCGCACCCCTCGTCGCAAATCCTCATGATAATTTCTTTCGCATTTTTCCGAACTTTGATCATCGCCACGTGGCTTCCGGAATGGCGATAAATATTCGCGAGACTCTGCTGCACGATCCGAAACATCGCCGTCTCAGTCTCTGTGGATAAGCGCCCAAAGCCTTTCAAGATATCCAGTTCCACACGTATGCCGCTCCGCTCGGCAAANNCCCATTTCATCCAGCAGCGGCGGATGAAGCAGATACGATATGGTTCTGATTTCATCGGAGCAAAGATTTAGAATCTCGATGCAATCCAACACCCGCTTCGCCTGCGACGCGGTGAGCGGCGATGCCGCGTCTCGCTCCATGGCGCCGAGGTTCATCTGAATCGCCGCGATGTACTGCCCCNNGTAATTCGCGAGCAATGCGCCTCGATTCGTCATCCTGCGCCTTCAGCAGCCGCGTTGTCAGTTCACGGAGCCGTTCCTCGGTCTTGGAGCGCTCCATCGCATGGATTTCGCGTTCTTCCTGGCGTTCTTTGAATTGCGCTTCCAGCGACTCGAATTTCGGCCGCTG
>PMAA01000080.1:6334-6564 GCA_003152355.1 Acidobacteriota bacterium
GACTGTCACAAAAGAGGCACCATGTAACTCACCGCCTCGCCTGCCCCGGTCACGGGAGTCCAGTCTTACTTCTGCAATCCACGCACAACGTGATCGGCGCTTCGAATGTCACTCGCGTCTTTCAATCTGACAATCCGGCGATCTTGAGTCGTGCGACGAGGATTACGTTTGCGTTGGTATCAATTCGTGCGAGATCGCGCGGATGGCCATCGTAGGGTCCGTCGGAAGAC
>PMAA01000098.1 GCA_003152355.1 Acidobacteriota bacterium
TTCCGGACCGCCCGTGTACCATCCTGGGTAGGACGTGTACTCGCCCGAAGAATCCACTGCGAGCGTGGAGAGATCCACCGGTGTTCCGCAGGCGTTGGGGGTGCCCGTCAACAACGCGGAAGTGTCGTCCAAAAGAATGTTAACGCTCGATAGCGTGTAGTACCGCTCAGCCGTCAATTCCGAATTCTCGCCTGGCACCGGCCTTTCGACCAGGTCGATTGGGGTGCCTCCGACGGCAGGAGCCGCGATGGAAAGGTTCAAAGAAGGGACGTTTTCCGACTTTCCACCAAGAATATCGCTGTTGAATGTCCCGGTCGAGAGGCTGACCCAATTGGTGTTGACTGCCGTGCTGATGCCCCCTGTTACGCTGGCTCCGGTGACAGTTCCTTGCTCCAACTGGAAGCAGCTTGAATAAGGAATCGTATCCACCATAATTTGACCGGGATATGGGTTCGAAGTGCTCGGCGCCGTGCCGCTCCAGCCGGACTGGCAAGTGTCTGTCTGGGGCGTCTGCTGGTTCGCGGATCCGGGATACCAGTAGGTTTGATAGCCGTTTGCAAGGTTACCCACGAGTATATCGCCAACCGCTGTGACCTTGTCCGAGAGCGTGAGCGAGGCGCCACTGGCGAGCCACAGATTCGCATTTGTATGGACGCGCCCACCGAAATTGAAAACGGGACCCGGAAAATAACTCAGGTCTGTTTGCGAAAAGATCCCGAATTGGAAGACTGGAATCCCGACAGCCTGAACGGTGCGAATCAGTTTTGATTCCGAACCGGTAACGGTTCTTGCCGTCACGGTCAAGGTGAAAGGCGTGATCAACCCGTTCAGACCGGCAAATGGGCTGGGAGATGAGATGGTCTCATTGACGGCCGTTGGATTTCCGCCGTTCGCTGCGTTCGGAGTGTAGGTGATGATGTAGGTGCTTGCGCCGGCGGCATTCACATAGGAAATGCCGGGAATGATTGGCGGTTCGGCCATGGCGGTATTGATATTGGCGACGCTGAGCGCGTTCGTCGCTCCGTACAGCTCGCCAAGATCGGCAGTCATTTTCTCCATGCCTGCTTCAGCGCCGTAAAAGGCGTTCTGGCGGTCGGCGTTGCTGCCGCCCAGGCGATTGTCCGTCATCACCATCCAGGAAAGGCCGATGATGATGGACGAGATGAGCAGAAGTATCAACAATGCCGTTATGAGCGCGATTCCCTTTTGCTTTCCGTTGTTCACGGAAGTCCTCCCAAAAATTCGGTTCACTGACGAATCAAGAATTCTTCGAGACTCATGGATAGCGATTGACGAAAGACAGGCTGCGGATGCACACCGTCGTCACCATGTTGTCGCGAAAGAACTGCCCGTTCTGGCTGTATGCATTTTCGGTGCGCGCGGCCGAAAACAAATTGACGGTTCGGATTTGCGTTGGCGTGTCCGGAGATAGCGGATAAGCGGCGTTGCCGGGCCCGGCCGCGCCGTAAGCTCCCGTGTTCGACGGCTGCGCAATTCCATAAGTAATCTGAAGATCTTCGATGCCCTGGCCGACCGCATACGGCGGGTTGAAATTGACTTGTCGAATGAGTGTAGGAATGGCCGGGGTGGTGACATTGTCGATCCAGTACGACACGATCTTCACGCGAGAGGCAGTGATTGGAGGATACGGCCCTTGCGCGCCGGCCGCGCCATTCTGTAGCTGCGCGAGCGTGCCTGCCGTCGCGGTTGCAAGCTGTCCGTTGAAATTGAACGCGTCACCGGCCGCGAAGGCTACGACCTGGCCGGTTACCGACGTCACGGTCTGAATCGCATTGCCTGAGCTGGTGGTAAACATGATGAGGTCGCCGGCTTTGATGCCGTCGTTGCCGGTGATGATGATGCAAGCGGGATCGAACGTCACACTCAAGCCGGATGCGCTGATGACGCCCTTGGTGCATACGGGGTTAGCGGCGCTGTAGATCGGATATTCACTGAGCCAATGCTGATTGGTGTCCTGCAGCGAGTTATCCACGAACATCATGGAAATCATGTCGGTCACGGCCCCATTGACAGTGAGACCGAGGCTCGCGGCGGGGACGATTGGTGTGAGCAGAGTGCTTTGCGGCATCGGCGCAGCGAGAGGATACGTATAGGCCGTACCTGGAGGAGATGGCCAATTGATTTTCTTGGCCGTGCCGCCCTGGGGATAAGGGATTCCGCTTTGCGGCACGCCCTCTCCGGTCTGGGTCAAATCGCGGCTCATGAACCCCATCGAAGCGCGAAGATTCTGAGTCATGTCTCCGAGCAATCCGACCGCTTCGCTGGCGTGCTGTGCGTCGGTTAGAGCCTTTAGCGTGACGCCAACGATAGTCACCAGAATGGACATGGAGATCAATAATTCGAGCAAAGAGAACCCGGCTTGCCTTTTCATTTTTCGAATGTCCATCAGCTCGGCTCCGAATGCCTATGAGTACTGCGAGATATAAGTCGTAAGCGTGTAAGACCGCACGAAGCGGCCCGATTGGTAATTGATGATTACTTGAATCTGGCGCACGGACGGTTCGTTGACGATGTTTGTGATCGTGATCGTCCGAGTCATATTGTAGGCGTCGGACAATTGAAGAACGACGTCGTCGGCTGTGCCGAGGATCCCATCTTTTCCCGGATAAATAATCGTGGACGGATTGACGCCTGAATCCGCCACTGTGCCGACGAGTCCGTCGGGGCCGGGATCGGTGATGGGTTGCGCGCCGGTGAGGAACAGTCCGCCGCCCGCTACGTTCTGGATTTGCGCCCAGGCCAGCACCTGCGTATCCCTCGCCGTGAAAACGCATTCGATGGCTTCAGCAGCCTTTTGTTGTGCGATGAAGTCGGCCTGCGAACCGTTCAGGAAGACCAGGCCATTGCCGAGCAGGGCCGCGAGCCCGAGGACGCCGATGCTTAGAACGAGAATGGCGATCATCGTTTCCAGGAGCGTGAAGCCATGTTCGTTCTTGGCTAACTTGTTTGTGGGCATGTCGCGTTGCTCCCTCAGTAGGCTTGTTTCCATGCGTTTGTCCCGTTGGTGTGGTAACTCTTCACGCGACCGGTTGAACCCAGAATCGTGATCGCTCGCGCACTCGAGGCGAAATTGTTAACGCCAAGGAAAACTGTGCCGTTCACAGGATTTCCCGTCGAATCAACGAAGGTGCCATCGGGCTGGAAAAACATTCCGGTGGTGGGCCCGCCGTCCACGCTTTCAAAATTCACAGCGGTGGCGTTTCCGAAAGCATCCGGTGTGTCCGGCATACCGGTGTATTTCTGGTAGTAGACGCTTCCCTCGAGGGCGTACGTGGCGAAAATGACGTCGTTGCCGGCGTTTGGCGTCATGCTGTTCTTGATCGTTACCTGTAGCTGATTTGCGTTGACGCCCGGATAACTCGGAAAGCTGACTTGAACGAAGCGGCGATAGGATACGGCGTACGATTGAGCTGTGCGGAACGCGCTTACGACTTCCGCCATGCCGGCATTGGCGCGCGATTGCTGAACGGCGGGCTGCATCTGCGTGATCGCCATGGCCATGACAATGGCGATAACGGCCACGGCGATCATGACTTCGATCATCGTGAAGCCGCGCGCTTGGTGACGGCTTGCTCGTACGTGTGAATTCACAGTGGCACTTCCTCTCACGCCGGACATTGCACATCAAGTTCGGACACGCCCGCGGGAACAGGGCTAAAGATACGTATCTTGGTATAAGAAATAGCACCTGAAGCACCAACCGATTTTCTTTATAAGTTCAATAAAATAAGTAACTTATTAGTCTCAATTTTGCATAGTGATGGACACATCGAGACTGGCGGGGTAAAAAGGTTACATATGGAGACAACTATGGAATGACTGCGGTTGAGGCCGATGTGCGCGGAATGCGTGAAAAGCTCTACACACTCAACACCGGAATGGGAACCGCGCACATGATGTTGTAGCCGTGGGTCCTCAGGCGACCGCCGTAGGGATAGCAACCGGTAACGAGCAAGTCCGCGTTCGTTTCTTTTGCAGCTTGGCGCAGCACGGCAGGCACGTCGCCACTTCCGATAAATACTTCTGACTTGATGCCAGCGTTTTTCTGAAGATCTGCAAGCTGCTGAGAGGCGTCGGTGAAAAGCGCCTGTTTCCAAGCTGGGTTGACGTAGGTGCCACCAGGCCCCCAACGCTCGACACTGGCGGTGACGTGAGCGAGCGTGAGGCGGGCGCCGAATTCGGCGGCCAATTGCGCGGCCAACGAGACAGTCTTGGGATCGTTGGAATTGAATTCGACCGCGCAGAGGACGCTGCGGATCGCAAATTTCTGCACCGGCAATTCTTCTCGACGAGCGTCGGTCCAAACCGGGCATCCGGTACCACGCTGTAACTGCGCTGTCGCCGAACTCTGAAGGAACTCGAAGAACGTGGGGCCATCGGACGGCATCATTATGAGGTCAGCATCTTCCTCTCGAGCGACCTCCATGATTGCCTGGGCTGCACCGCCCCTGAGCACCATGCGCCGAATTGTAAGGTCACTCAGCTCGGGCCCGAGTGCTTCGTTCAGATTTTTTCCGACTTCCCGAGTGATGGCCGCGAGCAAATCCCAACGAGCAAGCTCGGGTCCGCTTTCCGGCACGCCAGCGAGATGGCTCTGAACTGTCATGGCGTGAAGCATGACGATCTCGGAGTGGAAATGCCGGGCCAGTGTCGCGGCCTGATGAATCACGTGCAGCGACGTTTTCGGAAAATCAACCGGAAGAAGAATCTTCTTCATATTCGGCATCGCGCATTGGGCGGAGAGTTCAAAAAATGCGTGCCATCTCCTTCAAGACATTCCAGCCTCGTTTAGGCTACATCTAGCAAACACATTTCCCGCCGGCGTTCGGCCCCGGCCTGGCTGTCGCCCGGTCCAACGTACGTTCCTCTAATCCGCGGCGCTTGGTGAAGGTCTTGCGCGACGGCCAAAGACGCTTTGTTTTTTACCCTGCATGCGCAGGCGCAAGCGGTCGAACGCCAGATAGACCACCGGAGTCGTGTAGAGAGTGAGCATCTGACTCAAGATCAGTCCTCCCACAATGGTGATGCCAAGCGGCCGGCGGAGCTCGTACCCTGTGCCCGTCCCTAACGCCAGCGGCAAAGCGCCAAGTAATGCGGCCATCGTCGTCATCAGAATCGGACGGAAGCNNTGATGGCGTTCTTTTTTACGATTCCGATTAATAGCACGATGCCGATGATGGAGATGATGTTCAGATCCTGACCAGTGAGCATCAAGGCGAGCATCGCGCCAACGCTGGCCGAAGGCAGAGTGGAGATGATGGTCAGCGGATGCACCAGGCTTTCATACAAAATTCCGAGAACGATGTAGACCGCCAGCAGAGCCGTCAAGATCAAGATGGGTTCGGTGCCGAGAGATTGCTGGTAGGCCAGCAGTGTGCCAGCGAAAAAGCCCTGAAGAGTGGAAGGGGCGCCGAGCCGCTTTTGCATGTCGTTGATGCTGGCTGTCGCCTGACTCAAAGATACGTTCGAGGCCAGGTTGAACGAAACAGTGACTGACGGGAATAAACCGGTATGGTTAACCGCGAGCGGCGTGGAGTTGGATTGACCCTTGGCCATCGTGAGGAGCGGAATATTGCCGCCGGGCGTTGAGCTAGAGGATTGGGTGCTGGACGCTTGGAGGTAGATGTCTTTCAATCCTTCGGGGCTTTGCCAAAATGGAGGAGCAACTTCCAGCACGACGTAATACTGATTCAACTGGGTATAGATGATAGAGACTTCCGATTGGCCGAATGCGTCGTATAACGTCGAATCCAGCGACTGAGCGGTTTGCCCGAGCTTTGCCGCGGTGACCCGATCGTAGTTCATCAGTTCTGCAAGGCCGCCATTCTGCTGGTCCGCGCTCACATCCTGCAGGCCGGGCAAGCGCTTCATTTCACGTAGTAGGATCGGCCCCCATTTGGACAGATCGTCCACGCTGTCAGCCTGGATTGTGTATTGGTACGTCGCATTACTGGCGCGGCCGCCGATGCGCAGATCTTGCACGGCCTGTAGAAACGTGGAAGACACCGGCAGACGGCTCAACTTGGGACGAAGGCGATCAATGATCTGAAAGGCAGTGACTTTGCGTTCCGCCAGCGGCTTGAGCGCGACATAAAATGAGGCGGTATTGGTGGCGCCGCCGCTAAATCCAATGACATTCTCGACTGCAGGATCGCTTTTGATGACGGCGCCGATTTGCTGAACAGCAGTGTTCATCACCCCGAAGGAGGAATCCTGCGGCCCTTGTACGGCTCCGGCGAGTGCTCCAGTGTCTTCCGGCGGAAAAAATCCCTTGGGTATCTTGATGATCAGCCAGACATTGACCGCAATTGTGAGGAAAAGGACGATGAGTGTGAGGCCTGGATGGTCCAGCACCCAATGCAGGCTGCGGCGATATAACGACAATACTCCGTCAAAAAATCTTTCGCTGGCCATATAGAGCCGGCCGTGTTTTTGCGCGCGCTCGTTTTTCAGCCAATAGGCGCACATCATTGGCGTGGTAGTGAGCGAGATGATCATGGATACAAAAATGGCAGTCGAAAGCGTGACGGCAAATTCCCGGAAAAGCCGCCCAACGATTCCGCCCATCATAAGAAGAGGGATGAAGACGGCAATGAGTGAAATGCTGATGGTAAAGACCGTAAAGCCGATTTCCTGCGCGCCCTTCAGAGCCGCGCCAAAGGGCTCCATGCCAGCTTCGAGGTGACGCGCGATGTTTTCCATCACGACGATGGCATCATCCACGACAAATCCCGTTGAGATGGTCAAAGCCATCAGCGAGAGATTGTCAATGCTATAGCCGAAGAGATACATCACCGTGCAGGTGCCAATCAGCGATACAGGAACCGCGACAGCGGGAATGAGTGTTGCACGGCCGTTGCGCAGAAAAAGAAAGACCACGACGATGACGAGGCCGATGGAAATCAGCAGGGTCCGCTCGACATCGCTGACGGAAGCGCGGATGGTCGTGGTGCGATCGAGAACGATGGTGACGTTGATACCGAACGGAATGGACGCTTCGAGGAACGGAAGCTGCGCGCGTATGCGGTCAACTGTGTCAATGATGTTGGCGCCGGGCTGGCGGAAGATGACGACCGTAATGGCGCGTTTGTTGTTCAAATACCCGCCCGCGCGGATGTTCGCCACGGAATCTGTCACGTCAGCGACGTCGGAGAGATGGACAGCCGCGCCGTTGTTATAACCGACGACGAGCGGCTTGTAGTCCACAGCATGCGAGATCTGATCGTTGGCGAGGATGTCGGCGGTTACATCGCCATCGGTAATCTGGCCTTTGGCCAAATTGGAGTTTTGCAGGCTAAGAACAGATTGCAAACTCGCGAGGGTAAGTCCGTAGCTAGCCAGTTGCGTGGGATTTGCATCCACGCGCACGGCCGGCAACGCCCCGCCTCCGACGGTGACCTGCCCCACACCTTGAATCTGCGACAGCTTCTGCTCAATTACAGTTGAGCCTTCGTCATAGAGTTTATCGGGACCGTATTTATCCGATGTAAGGCCAAGAATCATGATCGGCGCATCGGCGGGATTGACCTTGCGGTAGGTGGGATTGCCCGGCAGGTTGGGAGGCAAATAGGTTCGCGCCGCATTGATAGCTGCCTCCACATCGCGTGCGGCGCCATCAATATCGCGGCTGAGATCGAATTGGATGTTGATCGATGTGCTGCCAAGCGTGCTCGAGGAGGTCATCTCGGTCACACCGGCGATGTGACCTAACTGCCTCTCCAGCGGAGTGGCGACCGAGGAAGCCATGATATTGGCGCTGGCGCCCGACAGGCTTGCACTCACTGAAATCGTCGGAAAATCGACTTCGGGAAGGGGCGCTACGGGGAGCACTTCAAACGCAATCGATCCCGCAAGCGCAATGGCAACCGTAAGAAGCGTGGTAGCCACCGGCCGGCGAATGAAGGGCGCGGAGATGTTCATGCCGGCGCTGCTTCTTCTGCGCTTTCGGTTCTGCGTTTTTTCGATTTATGCGCGAAGCGCTGAGACAGATTGTCGAAGAAGATATAGATGACGGGCGTGGTGTACAAAGTGAGAGCCTGGCTCAGCAGCAACCCGCCCACCATCGCAATACCCAGCGGCCTGCGCAATTCAGATCCGAAACCAGTTCCGAGCGCCAACGGTAATCCGGCGAGCAGCGCGGCCATGGTGGTCANNTCATCATGATGGGGCGGAAGCGGAGCAGACAGGCTTCGTAAATTGCATCCGTGGCGCTCTTTCCGTGCTTTCTCTCGGCTTCGAGTGCGAAGTCAACCATCATGATGCCGTTCTTCTTCACGATACCGATCAGCAGAACGATACCGATGATTGCCACCACGCTCAAATCCTGGCGAAAGATAATCAGGGCCAGGAACGCGCCAACGCCCGCGGACGGCAACGTGGATAGAATCGTGATCGGGTGAATGAAGCTCTCGTACAAAACACCAAGGACGATGTATACCGTGACCAGAGCGGCGAGAATGAGCAACGGCTCATTGGACAGCGAATTGGTGAATGATGCCGCGGTGCCTTGAAAGCCGGCCTGGAGTCCAGGAGGCAGGTTCAAGTTCTTCTCCACTTTGTTGATGGAGGTGATGGCTTCGCCCAGCGCGGCGTTCGCCGAGAGATTGAACGAGACCGTGATCGCGGGAAACTGGCCCTGGTGTGTAATGACGAGCGGCTCCGTGGTGGTTTCAAAGTGCGAGAAGGCGCTCAGCGGAACGGCGTTGGCCATAGTCGAACTTGTAGTGCCAGCGGAGGTCGCTCCTTTGCTGGACGTCGCAGTGGAGGTGCTTGCGGTAAGCGCGTTCGTGGGAGGAGTCAGCGTAGCTGCCGACGGAGTGTACAGCGCTGAACCCGTTAGAGCGTTCGAGCCCGCGGACGACGATCCGGAAGCTGAGAAAGACGTAGAGGCGCCGGCACCGGTTGCACCGGCTGAGGCATTGGACTGAATGTACAGGCGGTTGAGTTTTTCCGGATCCTTCTGAAATTGCGGTTCACTCTCAAGCACTACGTGGTACTGATTCACCTGCGTGTACATCACGTTGATTAGCCGTTGTCCGAAGGCGTCATACAGGGTGTTATCNNNNTCTTCGAGCGTGTACTGGTATTGGGTGCGGCTCACGCGGTCATCCACGGTGATGTTCTGCACGGGTTCCATGAAAAGTTGTATTCCCTGAACGTTTGCCAATTTCGGCGTGAGCCTGCGGATCAGGTCTGACGCGCTGATCTTGCGCTGGTCGAGCGGCTTCAGATTGATAGACATTCGTCCGCTGTTGGTGGTCACGTTAGTTCCGTCTGCACCGATAAAGGACGACAGGCTTTCAACGGCCGGGTCCGCGAGAACAGCCTTCGCAAGCTCCTGCTGTTTTTCGGCCATAGCTTTTGAGCTAATCGTGGGCGCCGCTTGCGATATGCCCTGAATGACGCCAGTGTCCTGAACCGGGAAAAAACCTTTGGGGATGATGATGTAGAGAAAAATTGTGAGCACAAGTGTAGCCACGGCGACAAGCAGAGTTATCGTCTGATATTCAAGTACGACTTTTAGCGTCCGGCCGTAGAACGCGATCATGCTTTCGAAAACGCGCTCCGAGGCTTTATATACGCGACCTTGCTGCTCTTTTGGCTGGTGGCGCAGGATTCGCGCACTCATCATCGGGGTGAGCGTCAGCGAGACCACCGCCGAAACGACGATGGTGACGGCAAGCGTCACGGCGAATTCGCGGAACAGCCGACCCACAACATCGCCCATGAACAACAGCGGAATGAGCACGGCGATCAACGAAACGGTCAGCGAGAGAATGGTGAANNTCGATCATCACGATGGCATCGTCCACGACGAACCCGGTGGAAATGGTGAGCGCCATCAGCGACAAGTTATCCAGGCTGTAACCAAGCGCGTACATCGCCGCAAATGTGCCCACCAGTGAAAGCGGCACGGCCACGCTGGGAATAATGGTGGCGTAGAGACTTCGCAAGAAGAGAAAGATAACGAGCACGACGAGACCGACCGTCAACAGCAATTCAAACTCGACGTCGGAGACCGATGCTTTGATGGCGGTGGTGAGATCGGTGAGCGTGGTCACTTGAATGCCAGCGGGCAGGTTGGCCGCGAGCTGTGGGATCAGCGCCTTGATGCTTTTGACCACGTTAATGGTGTTCGCGCCGGGCTGGCGTTGCACGTTGAGAATCACTGCCGGCATTTGGTTCATCCATGCGGCTTGGCTGTTGTTCTCCACGCCGTTCACGATACGCGCGACGTCGGTGAGCATTACCGGCGCGCCGTTACGATACGTAACCACAACGCTGCGATAGTCGTCGCTGGTGACCAGCTGATCGTTGGCGTCAATCTGATAATTCTGGCGCGGCCCGTCGAAGTTGCCCTTGGCGGCGTTCACGCTGGCGTTTGTCAACGCAGTACGCAGATCTTCCAGATTGATGCCGTAGGATGAAAGGGCCGTGGGGTTGGCTTGAATGCGCACGGCGGGTTTCTGGCCGCCGCTGATGGTCACGAGGCCGACACCGTTGAGCTGCGATATCTTTGGCGCCAGGCGGGTATCCACAAGGTCTTCGACTTGAGAAAGCGGCATGGAAGTTGAGGTAATGCCCAGCGTGAGCACGGGAGCATCGGCGGGATTCGTCTTGCTGTAAATAGGCGGCGAGGGCAGGTTCGATGGCAGCAAACTTTGCGACGCGTTTATGGCGGACTGCACCTCTTCCTCGGCGATATCAATATCCAGTGTGAGATTAAACTGCAGGACGATTACGGAAGTGGCGCCAGAGCTGCTGGAGGTCATCTGGCTCAAGCCCTGCATTTCGCCGAATTGCCGCTCGAGCGGCGCGGTTACCGTGGTCGCCACCACGTTCGGGCTTGCGCCGGGATAAAACGTGAGCACCTGAATGGTCGGATAATCCACTTCCGGCAATGCGGAAACCGGAAGTTGCGTATAGCCGACGAGACCCACCAAGAGAATGGCAGCCATGAGCAACGAAGTCGCAACTGGCCGGAGAATAAACGGGCGAGACGGGCTCACGGGGCGCTGCTCCCGCTCGTGCTCGCGCCCGTGCTCGCCGGGGCGTTGCTTCCGCTCGTGCTTCCTGACGCAGGCTTGTTCGAAACAACGACCTTGGAGTTGTCTTGCAACTTGTCGAAGCCGCTGTTGGCGACAACGTTTCCAGGATTGATGCCATCAACCTGCGTGTTGCCGGAGTCGGTGACTCCCGGCTTTATGCTGCGCTGGTGTGCAACATTGTCTTGGATCACATATACGAACGATGCCTGGCCATTTTGTTGAATGGCTGACGCGGGAATCAGCGTCACTCCTTTCAAGGTGTCCACGAGCAGCCGTGTGTTTACAAACTGATTCGGGAAGAGTGCAATATTTTTGTTGTCGAACACTGCGCGGCCTTTTACCGTTCCGGTCGTCGTGTCAATTTGATTGTCGAGCGTCAAGAGCTTGCCGCTGGCGATCTTCTTCTGCGCGGTGCGATCAAACGCATCGGTGCTGAGGCCGGCTTTTTTGCGCATGCCGGCCTGCACCGAGCCCAGGCTGTCTTCCGGGATCGTGAAAATCACCGTAATGGGCTGCATTTGCGTGATCACCGCGAGGGTTACCGTGCCTGAGGATTGCACCACGTTGCCGGGATCCACTAGGCGTAGACCCATACGGCCGGAGATCGGAGCGGTGATATGGCAGAAGTCGAGCTGGACTTGGTCGTATTGCACCGTTCCTTCATCGTTCTTTACCGTGCCGCGCTCCTGGAGCACGAGCTTTTCCTGGTCATCGAGTATTTGCTTGGCGATTGCTTTGCTGGCCCAGGCGTCGCGGTAGCGTTGAGCGTCCATCTCAGCTTGGGCGAGCACATTCTGGTCACGCTCGAGCGCGCCCTGCGCTTGCAAAAGAGTGGCGCGGAACGGGCGCGGATCGATGTCAATCAGCGGGTCGCCCTTCTTTACCATTTGGCCTTCGTTAAAGTGCACGGCAATGACGAGGCCGGTCACCTGGCTGGTAATCGAATCGGTGTAGACCGGAGTGACGGTGCCGATGGCTTCAAGATAGACACCGATGTCGCCCTTTTGAGCCGTGGCGGTGCTAATGGTGATTCCCGCTGCCTTGGCGCGCGCGGCGGCTGCAGCCTCCGCGGCTTTCTTTGCACTCTCGTGATGGTGCCAAATAAGCACGATGACCAGCACGAGGATGAGCAGCGACACACTCCACACGACAATCCGCTTAACGTTGCGGCGCCGGGGAGGTTCCGGAGCCGGATCACGATCGGGGAGTTGATAGTCAGGGCTGAGAGATGAAGTCTCGTTTATGTCAGCGATCGGAATCTCCTTGTCGTGCTCCGAATGCCATGAATGGTACTCCTCGCGAGCGATTCCCCAAGGCAAAAAATCTATGGTCAGATAGTTTTAGGGCATGGAAGGAGCCGGCCGTACCTAGCCGAAACACATTTCATTTAATATCGCCAAAGCTTCAAGGTTCCACGAATGCTATCGAGCGCACCGATCGAGGTCCATTGGCAAAGACGAGCGGCAATCGCCGGCGGTTACCCGCGAAAGATGCGGTAACGTGAACCATCGAAGCGGAAAATACTATCCAATGAGTTGGACGAGAAGTAGAGAAACGCCGGAGGATATCTAGCTATGCTCTTCTCTCAGAGGGGTAAATTTGCATGAAAGCCATTGCAATTGTTCCGGGCACGGCTGGCTCACGCATCGTGGAGCGGCCCGAGCCTTCGATCACAGCCCAGGACGAGGTAAAGGTCAGGGTCATACGCGTCGGTGTATGCGGCACCGACAGGACGGAGGTATCCGGGGGACGTGCGGACGCTCCCGACGGACAGAAAGAACTGGTCATTGGCCACGAGATGTTTGGCCAAGTGGTGGAATTGGGCGCGTCGGTGAGTCGCGTGAAAATCGGGGATTTCGCTGTCTTCACTGTCAGGCGGGGATGCGGCCAATGCGCGCCCTGCCTGATGGGCCGCTCTGACATGTGCCAGACAGGCAGGTACCGGGAGAGAGGCATCCATGGATTAGACGGCTATCAAACGGAGCTGGTGGTTGATAAGGAACAATACGTGGTGCGCGTACCTGCCGAACTAAAAGACATAGGTGTATTGATGGAGCCGCTCTCCATCGTCGAGAAGGCCATTGATGAAGCGCTTCGATTGCAGATCGTGCGGAGCCCTGAAGCTGCGATTACTCCGGACTGGATCGCCGGGCGACGGTGTCTCGTGGCCGGTTTGGGGCCCGTGGGTTTGCTGGCATCCATGGTTTTGCGGCTGCGAGGAGCGGACGTGTACGGCTTGGACGTCGTCGATGCCAAGAGCGCCCGGCCGAAATGGCTGAGTGTTATCGGAGGGAGTTATGTGGACGGGCGCGAGGTGCCGGCAGATCAGGTCGAGAAGAAATTTGGTCCAATGGATTTGATCGTGGATGCCAGTGGCATTGCTGAACTCGAGTTCAACGTGCTCGATGCGTTAGGACGGAATGGCATGTATGTGATCACGGGTATTCCGAGCGGCGATCATCCATTGCAGATTGACGGCCCGGAACTGGTCCGCCAGTTGGTCCTCGATAATCAAGTGATGGTAGGTAGTGTGAATGCCGCGCGTGGACATTTTCAAATGGCTGTCGATGATTTGTCTCAGGCGCAGCTTCGCTGGGGCGCCCACGTCGCGGGCTTGATCACGAACCATTATCCGTACAGCAAGTTTTCGGAATTAGTGAATCAACATCCGCCTGATGCCATCAAAGAAGTCGTCGAGTGGGGATGACGAGAACGATGGCCTACGAAGATTTGGTAGCGCCAACGGGAATCGAACCCGTATTACCGCCTTGAAAGGGCGATGTGCTAACCGTTGCACCATGGCGCCACGGGAGGAGCGAGCGATAACGCTGCGAGCTCGCGGCAACTGAAACTATTATTAAGGAACTACGTGGATTTCACAAGCGCTGGGAAACTGCGTTGGATCGGATTGGCTGCGGATTTCGGCCGCGGATTTCGCGCGTCTTCGCTAACTGCAGAGTTTAATGGGGAGTGGCACGTTCGCTTGGCTTCCGGCTATTTCCAGTTGTTGCGTTCGCGGAGCGAAGTGATATGCGCGACGTGATGTTTGCCGTGCCATGCATATAGAGCAAGATTCTGATCGAGCGTCATCGTTCCGCGTTCGGGATGACGGAACTTGCGCGACCAATCGGCCGCCGAAATTGAGCGGAGCAGTGGCACCCAGCGCTTGTGAAGCGAATCGAGCAGCACGAGCGATGTCTCGACAGGCACGGTTTCGGAATCCGGCAGCTCGGCCCATCGCGCTTCCTCGTAGGGCTTAATGGTCGGCTCATCTTCCGTCAGCGCGAGCTTGAAACGCACGTAGGCGTTCATGTGACTGTCGGGCACGTGATGGACTAGTTGCCTAACGGTCCAGCCGCCTTCGCGATACGGTGTTGAGAGTTGCGGAGCGGTCAGCCCGGCGATCGCGGCGCGAAGTTGTGCGGGCGCGGACTCGATCTCGTCGATGTACAGCTTCCGATCCGATTCGGAAAAGGTGGATGGAGAATTGAACTTGCCGATTGGATATCGCGGATCGCCACTCATACGTCGACTCCTATTTTTCTGCGCGGACCCTTATTCGTTTTCGTCCTGATGCTCTTCGTGCCAGGCCATCTGGATTGCCTCGAGCTTGCCTTCGTTCGACGCCTTCGGATCTCCGGTAAAACCTTCGAGCTCGATGACGAATTTGTGCAGGTCGGTGAAGCGCACGGTCAGAGGATCCGTCTCCGGATATTTCTCGGCGAGGCGAATGCCAATTTCTTCGGTGTCATCCCATCCAATCGTCTGCGGCATGTCAATTCTCCGTAAGGCTCCGTCGTGC
>PMAA01000088.1 GCA_003152355.1 Acidobacteriota bacterium
ATGTGAAGCTGGCGCCGCGGCCTTCCGGACAGATCGACTTCCGTTCGGAAACTTCCCACAAGCCTGTTTCTGGACAACCTCCGACTAGCCGACAATTCGCCGACAAACTGTCAGAATAAGTTTCGTGCGGACACTGCTTCGAGATGCAGTCGATAAACGATAAGCGCGCCCTGTGGACCCAGGAACCGCTTGCATTTCATTTTGCCCAGTAAGCAATCGGCTGAATTCATTTCTGTATCCAAACTTTGCTTCCGGCATCGAATGAGTTGCAGCACGGCATCGTCACAACCGGCAAGGAGTGATAAGCATGAATTCCAGCCAAGTGGTTCTCATCACCGGCTCCAGCACAGGCTTTGGCAGACTGTTCACGGAAACCCTGGCGCGTAAAGGGCATACTGTCTTCGCCACGATGCGTGGTCCCGGAGGTCGGAATGCCAAAAATGCCGCCGAAATAGGCACGCTTGCGCAAAAGGAGTCACTGCCAATCCACGTCCTTGAATTAGACGTGACCGATGATGCCTCTGTGGGGCGGGCCGTGGATGCCGCCGCCGCCAAAGCAGGACGCATCGATGCGGCGATCAACAACGCTGGCTATTACCTGGGGGGCTGGCCGAAGCGGTCACCACCGAACAAGCGCAGCGCCTGATGGACACGAATTTTCTTGGCCCGGTGCGTGTAAATCGCGCGGTGCTTCCGCACATGCGGCGCCAACGCAGCGGCCTGCTCATGCACATCAGCAGCGGAGCCGGCCGCCTGGTTCTTCCTGCCGCGGGTTTCTATTGCGCCAGTAAATTTGCACTCGAGGCGCTGGCCGAGTCGTACAGCTACGAACTTGCCGCGCAAGGAATTGAATCCGTGATTGTCGAACCCGGGGCTTATGAGACCCCTGTTTTTGGGAATACTGAGACGGCTGCCGACGAGGCTCGCACCGATACGTATGGCGCTGTCAAGCAGTTCCCGGCCAAGGTCAACGCAGCACTTTCCTCTGGAGCAGGCAACCCTCAGGAAGTCGCCGAGGCCGTTCTGCGGATTATCGAGACGCCCGCGGGCGAGAAGCAGCTGCGGTATTTCGTCAGCTCCCAGAACTTCGGTCTCGATGAGATCAACGCGCTCTCAAATCGAGTGCAGACCGGCGTGCTGGAAGCCTTCGGCCTCACTGCCGACACCAAATTCCTCAAAGGTAAAGCTGTCGGTTCGGCCTAGCTCTCTAGCTGGGAACATCTTCTGGTAGAATCCCTAAACAAAAAGATTTGCGCTCGAATGGCTTGTACCCCAAACAACGAGCCGTGGGGAACTCGATCGGGCGTTTCTCGGTCAAAAGCAGATCCTCTGACTAATGCGATTCTGTTTGGCAGCCGCGTCAGTGGACGCCGTCTGCGCAAGGCTTGGCTTTCACGGCAGGCAGAAAGTCGGACGGGACAGGCTCTTTGCCGGTCGAGTTGGGGAGAATGTCCCAAGCCGTGAAAGTCACAATCAGCCCCTCCTTCGGAAATACCTGCAGGTTCTGCCCGCCGAACCCGCGAGCCATCCAGATGTACTCTGTGGAATCCGGAAGTTTGTACAACCACCACTGGAAGCCATACTTGAACTGCGGCTCGTCGGTTTGGAAGTAGGGCGTCACCGACTCTTTCACCCATTCGCTGGAGACGATCCGCTCGCGGTCCCACATGCCATCGTGAAGATACAGGTAACCGATCTTCGCCAGGTCGCTGCCGCTTAGATACAAGCCGCCCTCGGTGTCCACGACTCCCATATACGTGCGCTTCCATTCGTGCCTGATCCCCAGCGGTGCGAACACATATGTCTGACCGTAGTCGTCGATGTCCTGACCGGTTTCTTTCTGAAAGATATAGGCGAGGAGTTCCGTAGCGCCGCTGTTGTAGTTCCAGACCTTGCCGGGTTCGGCGACCATGGGCTTGTCGATCGCGTACTGCACCCAGTCATCGCTGGCCTCCATCAAGCTCGTGTCGTTTTGTGGATCGCCGGTCAGGAAGCCCTCATCATTCCAATCGAGCCCCGCCGTCATGGTCAGCAGGTCACGCAAGGTCATGCGGCGCTTGCGGTCGTCCACGTTCTTCACTTTGGATGTGTCGAAGTATTTCAATACTGGTGTATCCAGGCCGGCTTTGAAGTGGCCGCGTTGCACAGCCGCACCGATAATCACCGAAGTCACCGTCTTGCTGACCGATTGCATGGTGTGCAGATCCGTGCCGTGATAATAGGGGAACCAGTATGGATCGAAATAGTTGTATCGTCCCGTAAGACGCTCGTTGTACGGCCCTCGTTCGCCGGCTTCCTTGCCATAGATCTTCGCGTAGTCGTGCGGGTAGGTGCGTTCAAAAACCTTCTTGCCACAGCGCAACACAGCGAAGCTGTCCATCATCTGCGAATATTTCCCGGAGGTCATATCCCTGTTTAGTCTGAGGAGAACCTGCTCATCCAGACCGACACTGCCCGGACTGGCGGTTGGCCAGTCTTTGGTCGGCCACAAGTCGTCAACCGCAGGCCGGGCGGCGAGTTCGCTGGCACGCAGAATGGCCACGGGAGCCAAAAGCAGGCACACTATAAACGCAATAAACGACGTCTGCTTGTTCATGGGAGTTCCGTCGCAAACCTTATAGCATAGCAACGCTATCCAGTCGAAACGCCGCACGCTTTAGCCGATGACTTCGTATACAATCCGCGATACACCATGCCACCTGAGACCGTCCTTGCCGTCCAATCCCCCGAGGTGGCGCTGCGCGAAGCAAATCGCCGCTACTACGCAGCTTTCGAATCTCTCGATATCACTCAAATGGACGAAATCTGGGCACACGAAGACTGGGTGCAATGCGTCCATCCCGGCTGGGATTTGCTTCTCGGATGGGCGGAAGTGCGCGAAGGCTGGGTGCGAATTTTTTCGAACACGCGTCGCACGAAAATTGCGCTCGGCGCGGTGGTGATTCACGTCGAGGGCGACGCCGGCTGGGTAGCGTGCACCGAGCAGGTGACGAGCGCCTATTCCGACGGAATTGACGACGCGCTTGCGCAGGCGACGAATATATTTATCTACCGGGGCGGAGTATGGCGAATCGTCGCGCATCATGCCTCGCCGCTGCCTTCCGGACCGAAAGCGACCGTGCAGTAACTCTTGCCGATCATCTGAATGCATGGTGCCGCGTTCATCGCGTTTATAATGTACTCGTGACCCAAGTCCGCCCTCAGTCCGCAGGAACCTATGCGCGATTCCTTCTAATCGCATTCATCGTTTGTGTTCCGTTGACCTACATTCCCGAGAACGCTGCCGCGCAAAGTCCCGAGCCGTTGCAAGGCTCGTCCACCAGGGTGACAAGCCAGGACGATGAACCGGCGGTTCCGCGTCCGGTATTCGAACTCCATAGCGGCTTTTGGCTCAATCTTCACCATTTTCTTTACGAGCAAGCGCGCCTGCGCGACCAGGAATCCACCAGCCGAGGCAAGGTGAGCGGACCTGCACAGGATTCCGGCGCTGCGGAAAGCCGTGGCGCTGATTCCCGGCCCTGGCAGGCAGCGGTCAACTATTACGCGAAGAATCTCGCGCGCCGCGATCTCCTGATCGATCAGGGAATGGTCCTGATGAATAACCGGCTCGCGGATCTCGAAACCTGCGCCGATTTGTCAGGCCGGGCTTCCCCGACATGCGCTTCAGGCTTGCCGCCCGCGCTCATCGCGGCGCTCGAGGAGGCCGCGCCGGTCTATCGCCAGCGCTGGTGGCCCGACCATGACCGCAAGAATCGCGCCTGGATTTCGAGCGTAGCGCCAATGATCCGGCGCACGGGCCTGCCGCTCGCGCAAGAACTCTCCGCTGTGTATCACGCGCAATGGCAGACCGATCCGATCCGTGTGGATGTCTCCGAGTACGCGGGTCCTTTCGGCGCATACACGTCTCTCGACCCGACTCATATCACTGTGTCGAGCACCGATCAGCGCAATCAGGGCCTCTCAGGATTCGAAATTCTCTTTCACGAATCGTCCCACGCGCTCGCGACCACCGTGCAGGACGCAATTGACAATGCCTGCCACGACCGCGGCGTCGCCATTCCCCGCGACCTGTGGCACGCGCTTCTGTTCTACACAACTGGCGAAGTCGTCCGTCGCGCCGTGGCGGACGGCAAACTCAACTATCCTGAATCCACGCCTCCAAAGTTTCCGGCGTCGTACACGCCGTACGCGTATCGCAACGGCCTCTATACCCGCGGGTGGGAGAATTATCAACGCGTGCTCGAAACGTACTGGCAGCCGTATCTTGACGGCAAAACCGACTTCAACCACTCGATAGACGCAGTCGTTTCCGCACTCTGACGCGGAATGCAATCGTAGCGTCGGCATCTTGCCGGCGATTTTGATTCACGATAGCAGTGTGGAAAATCGCCGGCTACCTGCCGCCACTGCCCATCTTCTGACGAAAGGTCACTTTGAATGAGAATTACGCAATCGGTCGTTGCCATTATCTTGTTCAAATCATCGCAGTCATCGCATTCGTCGCGCCGATACGAGCGCAAGTGACTGACCCAGAAGCACATGCCAAACAAGTCCTAGATCAAATGGTGACCGGAAAATTCGGCGCCATCGAAGCGCAGTACGATTCGGCCATGGAATCGGCTCTGCCCGCGGGGAAGCTTTCGGATTTCTGGCAGCAGCTCAACGCTCAGGTCGGCTCGTTCAAGCGGGTCACAGACGTCAGCCAAAACGTAATCCAAGACTACCAAGTTGTGACCTTAGTTTGCGACTTCCAGCAAGCCACCCTCGACACCATCATCAGTTTCACATCCGATGGACACGTGGGCGGGATTCGCTTCGTGCGGCATCGTCCGAAAGCGAAGTGGACCGCGCCGGCCTACGCGAAACCCGATTCATTCCGCGAACAATCGATCACGGTGACGTCGGGACATTGGGAATTGCCGGGCACGCTGACGGTTCCTGCCGGNNACGATTGGACCGAACGAGACCTTTAAAGATCTCGCCTGGGGCCTCGCCACCAAGGGCGTCGCCGTCTTGCGTTATACGAAGCGCACAAAAAAGTACGGGGCAAAAGCGAGCGACGATCCGAGCGCGTTAACTGTAAACGACGAAGCCATAAACGACGCGCGTGCCGCAGTCGAACTGCTCTCAAAGCAGCCTAAAATCGACTCAAAACGCATTTTTGTTCTCGGGCACAGCTGGGGCGGCTACCTCGCTCCGCGAATTGCCACGGGCGATTCGCAAATTTCTGGAATAATAATTCTTGCGGGATCGGCGCGGCCGCTTGAACAAATGATCGTCGAACAGCTGCAATATTTTGCGACGCAGCCAGGCGGATCTTCCGAGCAACTTCAAAAACAACTCGCGGCCGCAGAAGAATCCGAAAAACAAATTGAAAATCCGAATCTCAAAAGCACAGACACAATTGGACTTGTGGGCGCAAGGGTCCCCGGTGGATACTTTCTCGACTTGCGCGGTTACGATCCGCCGGCGGTCGCCGCAAAACTGACAATTCCAATTCTAGTGTTGCAGGGCGGCCGAGATTATCAAGTGCGCGACGCCGATTTCGACGCATGGAAAAAGGCGCTCGAAGGAAAGCCTTCTGGCGAATTCAAACACTATGTAGACCTGAACCATCTATTCGAAACTGGAAAAGGCATGGCAACACCAAGCGAATACGATAATCCGGGCCACGTTGCGGAGCCTGTGGTCGCAGATATTGCGGCGTGGATCTTGGCGGATGCTCGCATCGACTGTGCCAGAACGAATCACGTAACTCAATGGCGCCAACACGAATCTCGATCGAATCCGCTGCTCTGGCGACCCCCGTTGAATTGTGCTATCCTGCGATTTGAAGTTGCGGCAGTTCACCGGGCGATCGTCTCCCCCGGCGGAAATTCAAATGCACCAGAACTCCGCCGCAGTAGCAGGGACCCTCAGCAGGTTGCGCCCTTGGCGCCTCGCGAGAGCCGAAACAAATGTCCACTAAGCCCGCAATGACTCAAACCGCCGAAATTCAGCTCGCACATTCTCCGGATAGCGACGATGCCTTTATGTTTTATGCGCTTGCGACGGGGAAGGTGCGCATTCCGGGCGTCAAATTCAATCACGTTCTGTGCGACATCGAATCGCTAAACCGCGCCGCTGAAAAAGAAGTCTACGACGTAACCGCAGTCAGTTTTTACGGCTATTCGTTCATCGCAGACAAGTACGTGCTGCTCGATTGTGGCGCGAGTTTTGGCGAAGGCTACGGGCCGATCGTCGTCGCATCCCATCCGATCAAAAAAGACGATTTGAAAGGCCGGCGAATCGCAATTCCCGGCGAGCGCACGACCAGCTATTTGGCGCTGAAGCTTTTCGAACCCGAAGTTGACACCGTCACGATGCCATTCGACAAGATTCTCGATGCCGTAGCGGCCAAGGAAGTTGATGCGGGATTGCTGATCCACGAAGGTCAACTCATTTATTCGCAGATGGGATTGAACCGCGTCGTGGATCTCGGGCAATGGTGGCAGGAGGAAACGGGATTGCCGCTGCCGCTCGGCGCGAATGCAATCCGGCGAAGCCTGAACTCCTCGCTCGGGCGCGATGTCGAACGCGTCATTCGCGAAAGCGTTTCCTACGCTCTCGAACATCGCGAGGCGGCGTTGAACTACGCATTGCAGTTTGCGCGCGATATGGACCCGGCGATGGCTGACCGCTTCATCGGAATGTACGTGAATCGCTGGACTCTCGACTACGGGGAAGAGGGGCGTCGCGCGGTTCGCGAACTTCTAGGCCGGGGCGCGGCTGTCGGCCTTGTTCCTTCGGCATTCAAAATCGAATTCCTCTCAGAAGCAGCCTAGAGCGCCAGTGTCGCCTGCCTGCGGTGACTTGCCATGCGTTGCCTTGACCTGACACACAAGCCTGCATAGACTCCATCATCTAGTCCCCTATGCGAAGAAACCTACTGCTCGTTGCCAGCCTGACTGTAGCGTCGTTGTTTGTGGCAGCCTGCCTCTTTTCGGTCGCACAGGAGCGCAGCGCCCGCGCCGAGCAATCGTCTTGGCCCATCGATGCGGTGCGCGGGTCGCGAGCGATGGTAGTGAGCGATGAAGCGCTCGCCGATCAAGCCGGAATCGAAATTCTGAAAAAGGGCGGCAACGCGATTGACGCTGCTGCAGCTGTCGGATTCGCACTTGCCGTCGTCGAGCCCGCGGCCGGCAACATCGGCGGCGGTGGATTCATGCTGATTCGCAAGGCGAACGGCAAGACGGCGTTCGTGGACTATCGCGAGATGGCGCCGAAGCAAGCATCACGCGACATGTACAAGCTCGCGGACGGCTCTTTCGATCCCGACGGCTCTTTGGCAGGTTATCGAGCCGTCGCTGTTCCCGGAACGGTCGCCGGATTGGCGCTCGCCGTACGCACATATGGGAAACTTTCGCTGCAGCAAGTTCTGCAGCCGGCGATTCGCCTCGCGGATCGGGGATTTCCCGTAAGTGGCGAGCTTGCACGGTCGCTCGAATCGAGCGCTTCCACGCTTTCACGTTTCGCCGTCAGCAAGCGAATCTTTTTGAATAACGGCGAAAACTACAAATCGGGCGACTTACTTCGCCAGCCCGAGCTGGCCGCGACGCTGCGCCGCATCGCCGCCAATGGGCCAGACGAGTTTTATCACGGCGAAACCGCTCATCACTTGGCAGACGAAATGGCGAAGAATGGCGGAATTATTTCGTTAGACGATCTCGCTGCGTACGCGCCGAAAGTCCGCGAACCGCTCAACGCGGCGTATCGCTACCGCGATCACGATTGGCAATTGATCACGAGTCCACCGCCGAGTTCGGGCGGCATCGCGATGATCGAAGCTCTGAATATTCTCGATCCGATCGAATTGAAAGGCTGGGGCGACGCGCAGACTGTTCATTGGGTGGTAGAAGCGATGCGGCGCGTGTTTGCGGATCGCGCGGTCTGGCTTGCCGACTCGGATTTTGTCCACGTCCCGGTGCAAGGCTTGACCGATCCTCGATATGCAGCCGCGCTGCGCGCAACAATTGATCCCGGGAAAGCTACACCGAGTAGTGCCGTAAAAGCGGGCGATCCGAAGCCGTTTGACTCCACGCCGGCCGCTGCGGCCGAAGAGCCATTGCTGCACGACGCCGCATCGGCGCTGCTTCAACGCGAAGCGCAGCGATCCGGGCAGACCACACATTTTTCTGTCGTGGACGCGGACGGAAACGCAGTCGCCAACACCTACACGCTCAACAACTCGTATGGTTCCGCGGTCACGACATCCGACGGCTATCTTCTCAATGACGAGATGGACGATTTCTCGGCGCAACCGGGCCAACCAAACATGTTCGGCCTCATTCAGTCGGAGGCCAACACCATCGGCCCAGGCAAGCGCCCGTTGAGTTCGATGACGCCAACGATCCTCCTTCGCGACGGCCAATTGAGCTTCGTCACAGGTTCTCCCGGTGGCCCAACGATCATCTCCGTGACGCTGCTCTCGGTGATCAACTGGATGCGGCTCGGCATGGATGCTCAGCAAGCCATCAACGCGCCGCGCTTTCATCACCAATGGGAGCCGGACAAACTTCTCCTCGATCAAAATTTCCCCGACGCCACGGCGCGAGAGTTGGAGCGGCTCGGCTATGATCTCAATCCTCCGGAATCGGTTCGCTCGACCACTAGTCCAGCGGTTCACATCGGCCAAATCGAAGCGATTGGCATAGATCCAAAAACCGGAGAACGCCTCGGCGCGCCAGACCCTCGGCGCCACGGCGCGGCGCTCGGCTATTGACGCGAGTCTTCTTTCCATTGACGATAGACATTCTGAATTTTTGAAGTTGTTGGCGCCGGAGATGTTACGGTCGCGCCCCGACGAATGCAGCCCGGGTGAATGTGTGGTTTAGCGAGCTACTTGGGGATTCATGGAACGTGTTCTCTCAACCTACCGGTTCATCGGCCAGCCGTTGTCGCTAGGGCTGATCGGAGATGCGGCCAGCGCCGGAATCAAGAGCGTTGAAGTTTTTTGCGACTACGCGCATTTCAACTATCGCTCGCCGCAGTCGATTCGAGACCTCGGTGACTGGCTCAATGCGCATGGCGTCGCCCTGCACTCGCTTCACTCGCCAACCGAGCGCGAGAGTTCCGCAGGCCGCGATAGCGGCAGCCCGATTTCGATTTGCGATCCGGAACGCACTCGCCGGCTCGATGCCCTGGATGAAGTGAAACGAGCGCTTGACGTGGCTGAACGCCTCCCGTTTCGCTACCTCGTGCAGCACATGGGGCACGGACGCCAGTCTGCCGATGGGCGAAAGCTCGATGCCGCATTCAATTCGCTCGAGCATCTCGCGATTTTTGCGAAACAGCGCGGCGTGACGATTGCGCTCGAAAATACGCCTAGCGAGATGGGATCACCGGAGACGCTTCAGACGCTAATCCGCGAGACGCATCTGATCGATCTGCGCTTCTGTTTCGATTTCGGCCACGCGCACATCGAGGAAGGCGTGGCAAAATCGTTCGAGACGATGCGCGATCGCATCGTCACCACGCATTTTCACGATAATCACGGCGATACCGACGAGCACTTACTTCCTTTCGGGGGAACGATTGATTGGGACGCGGCTCTCAAGCTCGTCGCGGCGGCGCCGAATCCGCTGCCATTCGTGATTGAACTGAAGGAGCAGGCCGCGGGCTCGCCGGCGATGAGCCAGATTCGCGCCGCGCTCGATAAACTCGAGCGTGAATTGGAATCTGAGCAAGAGCGTTCAAGCGAGAACTAAATCCGACTGGGATGGATAGATGACTCAGAAAGCCACAGCACCCGTGCCGATTATCACGATTGACCACGCGGGGCAGTATCAGGATCGAGCCGTCAAGCTGCAAGGGTGGCTCTACAATTTGCGCGAATCCGGGAAATTGCTGTTCCCGATTTTTCGCGATGGCACAGGAATTATTCAGGGAGTCGTCTCGCAGAAAGATCAGCCCGAGTCTTTCGAAGCCCTGAAGGGGCTGACGCAGGAATCGAGCGTCGAGGTGACGGGAATGATTCATGCCGAGCCACGCGCTCCGGGCGGCTTCGAAATTCGCATTACCGGCGTGAATGTGGTTCAGCGTGTGTCCGACAGCGATCCCTATCCGATCCAGCTCAAAGAGCACGGCGTGGATTTTCTTCTCGACAAACGTCACCTGTGGATTCGCACGCCTCGCCAAGCCGCCATTCTTCGGATTCGCGCGCAAGCCATTCGTTCGGCTCGAAATTACATGGACGACCAGGGCTATACGCTGACCGACGCGCCGATCTTCACGCCGGCAGCGTGCGAGGGAACCACGACGCTCTTCGAAGTGGACTACATTGACGAACAAAAGGCTTATCTGACGCAGTCGGGCCAACTCTACGTCGAAGCGACGGCCGCTGCGCTCGGTAAGGTCTACTGTTTTGGACCGACATTCCGCGCGGAGAAATCAAAAACGCGCCGGCATCTCACCGAATTCTGGATGCTCGAACCGGAAGCGGCGTATGCGCATCTTGACGACATGATGGAACTCGGCGAGGGCCTCGTGAGCGCCATCGTTCAGGGCGTAGTAAAAAAGCGGCGCAACGATCTCGAGATGCTCAAGCGCGACGTGGCCGCTTTGGAAAAAGTCGTGCCGCCATTTCCGCGAATCACTTATGAAGAAGCGATCGCCGTCCTGCAAAAGAGCAACAATCCAGCGAAGTTTGGTGACGACTTTGGCGGCGACGAAGAAACCATCATTTCAAAATCGTTCGACAAGCCCGTGCTGATTCATCGCTATCCTTCAGCGATGAAGGCGTTCTACATGGCTTTCGATCCCGCGAGACCGGACCTCGCGCTGAATTTCGACATGATAGCGCCGGAGGGTTACGGCGAAATTATCGGCGGCGGCGAACGCCTCGCGAACTACGACACGCTGGTCGAGCGATTGCGGCAGAACAATTTGCCCGAGGAATCGTTCCAGTGGTATCTCGATCTGCGCCGCTACGGAAGCGTGCCGCATGCCGGCTTCGGGCTGGGCCTCGAGCGCACGGTGGCGTGGAT
>PMAA01000181.1:0-10694 GCA_003152355.1 Acidobacteriota bacterium
AATAGCCTATGTGGCCGTATCCATAGCCCCAACCGCGACCATACCAGCCGTGATACCACGGGCCGGCGCCGATAAAGACGCCACCATAGAACCAGTCAGGTCCCCAGTAGCCATAGGGCGCGCATGAATAGGGGTAATACGAGTAGTAGCCGTAAGCGCACGCAGGAGCTTCGCCGACGTAAGCCGGACCGACCCCAACTGCAACCGGGCCGACTCCGACGCCAACCGCTACTCTCTGCGCACTGGCAGCCGGTACGAGCCCCAAGGACAGCCCTGCAAGAGCAAGAATTCCGAAGTATTTCATTATCGATTTCATATGGACCCCTTTCTGAGATCCGAACCACTTGTCTCGAACAACCGCTATGGATTAGGGCAAGAGGAATGCCAAACTGAGCGAGAAAGGGATCGTGAGCGCAAGCTGCTTGGGTTCAATCATTTAGAGGGACATCCTGTTGGAGTGGGCCAGCTCCGAGGGGTATGGTAAATGGTCGTACGCAGGCAGAGCTGGTGGTTTTCAACCAGTGCACTAAGCAACGGATTATTTGCCTTTGGCAGCGCGAGTTCCCGGAGGCAGGAGCCTCCGGGCTCTGATTAAAATTGAGGCTGAAGACGAGGTGTGGCCGTCGAGGCAGGGGCCTCCTGGCTCAGAGGTAAATCGGCGGCAAGCGGACGGGGTGGCTCTGACAAGAATTGAGCCTGAGGCATGACAGGAGTCCGCAGGTGCACTGAGAAGTGGCTGGCTCTCGGTGCGGCGATTACGAGTGGCGCGCGAAATATTGTTGGCGACGCGATAGTTTCTAACGCGTTAGTTTTTGGCGGGAGCGGCGGCCATGCGAGCGTGCATCTCGCGGGTAAAGTGCGGCACGATTCCGATTATCCGTTCGATCAGCATGAGCTGGCCGCGATGGTGCATTTCATGTTCTTTGACGGAGAGGATCATATCGAAGCGGCTTTTATCGGGCGGCGTCATTCCGGCGCGCATCTGCACGCGCTCGGCAAAAAAATCCTCGGTGAGTCCGTCGAGAAAGCTGGCCCATTTTTCGCCCGCCTGCTGAAGCATCGCAATTGTTTCCTCTTTGCTGCGCGGCTTTTTTTCTTCCGCCATTACGCGTTGCATGAGCGCGGGGAAATCGAAGCCTTCGAGGGTGGTGCGGCGTTCTTCGGCTTGAATCTGGTATTGAAAATCGGAGCCTAGCGCGATATGCGCGAGCAACTCGCCGACTGAACGTGTGCCCGCAGCCGGGCGAAAATTATATTTGTCCTCGGGGATTTCCTGCGCGATGGTGATCGTGTTTTTGCGCACGGTGCGAAAACTCGCAGCCATATCTTTGGCGCCATAGTAATTCACTGGATTTCTCCTTTAAGTTTAAGCAAAACGGATTGCAATCATCACGCGGAAGGGCAGAACGAAGTGTAACACGCTTTCGCGCGTGCCGCGCATCGCGCCGGATGCGAGGAGAGAAATATCATTCGCGACTGCGCGATTGAAAAACTGCCGCCAAGCCCATATCATCGGAAGAACGCCGGAGTGGCGGAACTGGCAGACGCGCCGGACTCAAAATCCGGTGGCCGCAAGGCCGTGTGGGTTCGACCCCCTCCTCCGGCACCATCAACTCATCGGGGGTTATTTTCTCGTCGCGGTGGAGAAGGACTCGAATCAGATTCTTAACAGCTGAGCGGATCCGAAATGACGCCTGAAGCGCAGGAAGCCGTGAAGAATTTTGAGTTCAAATTGGGTGAGCTATTGGCCCTCAGCCTCAGGGGAGTGCCGGGCGGCGATTTTGATCGCTGGCATGTGACAACTTTGGAGGTGTTCAACCGTTATCTTCCAGGCACTCATTACGATGAGAGATTTTCAAAGATTAGTTTCCAAGAGTCCGGCTATTTGGATCACCGTCGAGACCCGTTTGCCGCAGGTTGCGAAAAGGCCCAAGCGTGTCTTGAAGGCGCAATTGAGCATATCGAACGATTCGGATTGAAAACGCCCAAACAGAAACCGAAATCGGGTGAACGAGGCGAATAATAAGATCGTCACGCAACATGCCTGTTTTGATGATCGCTGCGGTGAGCGTTATGTGGATGTGCAGAAACGATTTGAGAGTCCGCGTGCGCCACGCGCTTTTCACATCCGGCGGTTCTGCCGACTTTTCCAGTTCTAGAGTTTCCTGAAATCAGCAAGAATGCGCCACAAAAGGAGAAATCTATGGTTAACGTTGCTTTGTTCGTTCTGCTGAAGGCGAAACCCGGGAAAGAAGCCGAGGTGGAAAGTTTTCTTCAGGGTGGTTTGCAACTGGTGACGCAAGAGCCCGCGACCATTGCTTGGTTCGCGATTCGAATGGGGCCATCGACGTTCGGGATTTTCGATGCGTTCGCGGATGATACGGGGCGCCAGGCGCATCTGGCCGGCCGCGTTGCGGCTGCGCTGTTGCAAAAGGCGCCCGATCTTTTCGCCGAGCCTCCCAAAATTGACAAGTTAGATGTGATCGCCGCGAAACTTCCTGGGGCGAAAGCAGCTACCAGCGAGTAGTGGGAAAAGCGCAAGAGTATGACGTGCGTTTTTAGGGTTTGCTCGCGGGCAGCGGATGGGCTTGGAAGAATTGCCAGATTACTTCGTTCGCGTCTAGGTCGCGGCTCGTCTTGCCGATGATGAATTGCGGAAAATATTGTTTTCCGCCTGGCCATGTGTGGCCGCCGCCGACAACGCTGTAGAGAGCGACTGCCGCGTTCTGCTGGCAGCCGGAATAAATTTCGCGGGCAGTTGCAAGGCCTTCAGACGATTTGGCGGAAAGAGTGTCTCGCGCCGGGTTCGCGGAGCAGCCGTCGAGTTTTGCCCAGGCTTTCGCGCTGTCAGTTGCAGAGAGAATCATACCGCCTGCCGTTTTCTCTAATTCGCCTCCTGCGTATGGAACGATGGGATCGTCTGTACCGACAATATCGAGAACAGAAATCGGGCGCGCGGGATGGCAACGCTGCGAAACCGGAACGGCAAAAGTAGCGCCGACGGGAGCGACGGCTGCGATCCGCGTTGCGAAATTGCAAGCGAGGTCGTACGACATGAATCCGCCGTTCGAAAGTCCGGAGGCGTAGACGCGCGACGCATCGATTGAATAGTTGGCTTCGAGTTTGTCCAGCAATGCGGAGAAGAACGCGACGTCGTCAACGCCTGCGCGCTCGGCAGGAGAGGTGCCGCGGCCATCGGCCCAACTGTGGTCGACTCCGCCGGGATAGACAGCGATGATTCCATTGCTGTCAGCGAAATGGTCGAAACGCGCGATGCGCGCCATGCCTGGCCCCGTGCCCAAGCGGCCGTGGATTATAAAGACGAGAGGCCAGCGCGAAGCAGAATTGTAATTCTTCGGAGTGTGGACGTAATAGATCCGTGTTCGCCCGCCCGACTCGACCGTGAAACGCGGATTCGGTGAAGTGCCGCACGCGATGGTTGGCAGCACCATCAGGGAGAGAAGGAAAATAGCAAGCGATCGCATGTCAACTCCTCGAAGTAAACCGCGCAAATAAACCGCCGAGCGATTTGGCTTCGGGAAGATTCAGAAGCATCGTCCCACCAATATAAATCATTCCATAGGGCAAAAGAACTGCGGCAGCCATGAGAATCGGAGGACGCGGACCGATGGCCCATCGGATCGCCCAGCCGACAGCCGCCGCACCAACCGCGAGCGACCATATCGTTCCCGCAAAGCTGACCGAAAGACCCGTGCGGCCAATGCGTTTATTGAGGTAATGCCGCAGCAAAAGAAATTCGACCCAACCGGAAATTCCCGCGGAAATTGTGAGGCCCGCGACGCCCCAGCGCGACGCAATGCCGAGAAGCGGTGGAAGCGGAACGGCGCTGAGATAGCCGAGGATCGTCGTGAGCGCGATGCGGATGATGGAGAATTTCAGCGGAGTACGCGTGTCGCGAAGAGCGTAGTAAGTGGCCGAATAGAGCCGGCCGAGCGTGGAGGCGAGCAGGCCGACCGTCGAACCCGCGAGTATTCCCCAGACATACATTACGTCGGCGTGCGTAAAACGGCCGGACTGATAGATCGCAGCGACTACCACGTCGCCGAGAGCGAGAAATGCCACAACCGACGGCACGACGAAGTAGGCGATTTGGCGAAGGCCCGCGTCGAGGCGCCGGCGCAACGCGCGCGCGATTTCTTCTTCGCCGCCGAGTTGGCCGGACATCGCGGGTAGTTCGGCCGCGGAGACGGCCATGCCGAACAAACTGACCGGAAGAGTGTAAAGAGTTTGCGCGTAAGAGAGCGCGGCGACGGCGCCGGTGGGCAAAAGGCTGGCGATGAGCGAATCCACGTAAGCGCTGATTTGCACCACACCGCGGCTAATGAACACAGGAAAGAAATTGCGGACGACGATGCGCACATTTTCGCGCTCATAGTTAAGCCCGAGGCGCAGGCGCCCGAGCAAATGCATCACGACGGGCCATTGCACGCCGACCTGCAATGCGCTGCCAATCACGGCCGCCCAGGCGAGGACGATGGCGAGAGGGAACTGCGGCATGCGGCTGCCGAATCCGATCAAAGCCGCGATCATCGCGGCGTTCCAGATTACGGGCGCAGTATATGAGAGAAAGAATTTGCGATGGCTGTTGAGGATGCCGAGGCACCAAGCTGAAAGCACGAGCAGGCCAGCGCCGGGGAAGAGAATGCGAACGAGCCGAATCGTCAGCGCGCGCTTTTCACCGGAGAAGCCCGGCGCGATCAGCTCGATGAGCCACGGCGTGGCGAGGACGCCGATCAGAACGAGGCCGGAAGCAGTGATAGCGAGGAGCGAAAAAACGGCCCCCGCGGTTTTCTCGGCTTCTTCTTTATCTTTTCGAGCGAGTAGTGCGGCGTAGACGGGTATGAACGAGGCGGAGAGGACGCCTTCGCCGAAAAGGTTCTGGAGAAAATTAGGGATGCGGATGGCGGCTTTGAAGGCGTCGGCGGCGTCGGAATTGCCGAAGTAATGCGCGAAGAAGCGATCGCGAATCAGGCCGGAGATGCGGCTGAGAAAAATTCCGGCGGCGACGAGTGATGCAGAGTTAGCCGTTCCGAAGCGCCGTGTTGGAGTCTCGCCGGGCGCGGCGTTTGTCTTGACTGTGTTGGGATCGGGAATGCTCAGCGGCATGTCCTGCGCTCTGGATTCGCGACTGGCGCGGCACGATCTCTGCATGCCCGCAACCCGAATCACGACAACGCGAGCGCGATACGGAAATCATTAGACTGGCTCCTCGGAGGCAAGTCAATTAGGAATGAGGGAAGTGGTTCTCAATTGAGTCTCGATGGCATGCGAGGAAGCGGGCGTTGAGAGCCTGTGTGACGACTCGGAAAACAAGCTCTCAGCGGCCAAAAGCCGTACGTAAATTTGCGGCAGTTGCCAAGATGTAAATGTAATAGAGCCTTTCCATACGAACCGCAGATCCCTCACTTCGTTCGGGATGACAACTTTCCGTTCGCGATGGCAACTGGTCTTGCGGGATGACTGAAGTTATGCCCTGGCATAACATTCCTCACATAACACTCAAGTCGTCACACAGGCTCTTGAGGGGGCGTTGACGCGGAATGTCCGCGCGGCCAGTTTGCTAGTTTGGCACACACGAGCGCGACGAACTGGTTGTATGCCAACGATTGCGGTATCAGTAGGAAGTAACCTCTCAGAGGGCTTATGGCGCAAGCTACAGCTTCCGCGCTCACGTCTGCTCAGCCAAACGTGACCGCAGCTCAAATCTCGGCTGATCTTCGCCGGATGGACCGGCGGCAATGGTGGCTGTGGTCCGCGGCGTGCACGATCATGCTCCTGCTGACGATCGGCGTTGCGTCGTTCGTCTTTCCGTCGCTCTGGCGCGGAGACGTTTCGGGATCATCATTTGGGCTCGGCCAGGCGGTGCGCGGTCTGGTCGGCATGGTACTGCTGTTCAACTGCTATACGGTTTACCAGCAAGTTGTGTTGAATCGTTTGCGCCAGCAGATGTCGCAACAGATTCAATCGCTCGCGAATGTGGAAAACCTGGCGACGGAAATTTACAAGCTCGCGGCGCTCGATCAACTGACGGGACTTTACAACCGGCGGTCGGCCGAAAAGCGGCTGGAGGAAGAGATCTCACGAGCGATTCGACATGCGCGGCCGCTGAACCTTCTTCTGATGGATATAGACAATTTGAAAGAAATCAACGATGCGCACGGGCACGCGGCCGGCGACGTCGTGTTGATGGCGTTTGGAGAGAGGCTGCGACGTGCGATCCGCGGTTCCGATCAGGGATCACGAATCGGCGGAGATGAATTTATGGTTGTGCTGCCGGAATGCCCGAGCGGACAAGTACAGCACGTGATCAACCGGCTCAGGACCCTCACGGTGGAGTACGAGGGCGCGACAATTAAGGTGAATTTTTCCGCTGGATGGAAAGACTATCATCCGGGAGAGACGGCGCTCGAGTTCATCAGGCGCGTGGACGACGCGCTCTTCGCCGACAAGCGCGGCAAGTGCGAAGATCTCGATCTTCAGGCTGTGGATAAAACGGCGCGGCGAGATCGAGCGTAATTTTCGATGGCGGAATTTGCGGCGACGATTGTGGCAAGGGCCTCATCCACCGCTGCCAGCTGATTTCCCGGCACGGCGACGTACAGATCGTCTTCCTCGATTCCCGTATAGACGCGATTCCCGATACATCCGAGACTTGCCGTGGTTCCCATGGACATTGCGCCTGGAATTGCCATGCACGTCGGCCTGCCGAGAATGGGCAGCGGAGAAGCGGCGTTTGCGCGGCTGGCGGCTTCCTGTAGGAGCATAGCGGCACGGGGGCGGCACGCAAATAGGACGACGGAAGGATCGATCGGCGAGTCGCCGAGAGGCGCGTAGACGACGGCTGTCGGGGTCTTTGGGAGCTGCGGAACTTTGGCGACGTCCTCGGGCTTTAAATATTCGACGCTGAACATCAGGCTAAGCGTCTCGTTGAGTTCATTTTTGCGTTGCTCGGGCAGATCAATTCGGTGAGTGTAGCTTCCGACGGGGCAATTGAAATGGTCCGAGGGAACCGTGTAAAAGCTTTTGCCGTCGGCGGCCAGGCGCCAGAAGCTGCATCCGGACGGCTCGGTGCCGATGAATTTTGGAATGTCGGCGGGTTCGTTATCGAGAATTGTTACGGAGACGGGACGGCGTTTGAGGCCAAGCCGCTCTGTGAATCGTTGTTCGAGTTCTTTCCACTGCGACATTTCGTCTCCCGGGGAAAATTGTATAGAGCTTTGTTGAGGACGCAAGATTATCACAAGGTGGTTTTTGAATGCGTTTTGTCGGAGTTGTGTCTTGTGGAGGTGGCATAGCGGCGAAAAGCCTCGCGTCTCGTCGCGACTGCGTCGCGCCGGGGATCCGTTCGAAGCTCACGGCAGGCGTGAGCTACAGGCTCGACGCGTTACATCGAGTTCGAAACGAGCGAGACGCGGCGGAGCGCGCTGAACGTTTTTAGGATTTATTTTGTGGAATGAGATCGTAGACGTAGCGGATTTCCACGGCCGATTGATTGCGGTTGCTCTCGATGCGCACAGTTTCGACGAGCTTCTTGCCACCCGGTTGCGGTTCGAACGTGCGCGAGATCCTGTTGCCGCGAGAAGTTTTTTCGTCGGAGACGAGTCGATTTTCTTCCCAATGCGCGGCAATCTCCACGTAGGAAAGATCCTTCGATTTTTTCAGCTTGCGATCGTCGGTGTAGAAGACGCGCTTGTTGTCGGTGTCGTCGGCGAGATCGAATTCGTTATCTTTCTGCGCGACGTGAACTACGACGGGCGGGTCGATTAGCTCCTGCATGTGCGCGCGGTCGTCGGCGCTTTCGGTGTCGCTTCCATTGCCAGCGCCGTGCCTGCCGTAGACTCCGCCACCTCCGCCTCCTCCACCACCTGAGCCAGGGAAACCGACGCCACCGCCGGGAAAGCCGACGCCGCCGCCGGATCGGCCACCACCACCGTTGCCGCCATTTCCGCCGTTGCTTTTGTTTTGCGAATTTTTGGCATCTTGCATCTTCTGGCGGCCATCGTCGCTTTGATCGGAGTTCAGCTTCCACGAACCGTTTAAGTTGGCGCGCGTTGCTGGCGGCTGATGCTGCTGTTCCGGCTGCTGTCTTGGCTGCGCGGCGGGCTGCGAGTCGTCGCTGGAGGGAGCGGGAGCGATCGGTCCCGGAGGGGCTTGGGCGCGAAGCAGAGCGGGGAATGCGATTGCCGCGAGGCCGAGGAATCCCGAGAGGACTAAATATTTTGCTGCTTTTGCGTTCATTTCTATTTTCCTTCGCCGCGATTGGGCTCGGCGGCCGACGCGGGTTTGATGCGCTGGATTCGGGGTAGGGTTGCGACGGAATTCGACAAGACTGTCAGGCCGACGACACACGGAGATTTACATCAGAGTGGGCAGCCTCCAGCCTCCAAATGGTGTTCAGCACTATCGCGAGTGGTCGCCAAGGCGGGGCCTGGAGGCTCTGATTGAAAATCAAGGAACTAAAGAATGTGTGGAAAAGCGCGAAATATTGCGCGGCGAATTTCCGTTGCGATTTGCGATCGCGAAAGTGAATCAGTGGCGCCCGGCGCGGCGGGGCCGAGAGATTTATGAATGCAACGTTACATTCCTTGAGCGGAAGTCGGATTTTCTTCACTCAGTGCGGATTAACGTGTTGACAACTCTTAGAACATATTGCCGAGAAACTTCTTGCGCGTGAATGCAGTGGATGTTTAAGATGGCGCTTCGCTTCGAGAGGAACAGATCATTGCCAAAAGAAAAACCAAAGGTGAACATCGGAGAGGTTATCCGGTCTTACCGAAGCGATCGCGGCCTTTCGCAAGGCGACATCGAGCGCCGGACGGGGCTACTTCGCTGCTATCTGTCGCGCGTGGAGAACGGGCACACAGTGCCTTCGCTCGAGACGCTGGCGAAAATAGCCGAGGCCATGGAAATCAATCTGGCCGACTTTTTCCCGGGCAGTGATACTGCGCAAGACCGCGAAACGCGCAAGATGCTGGGTGAACTTTCGGAAGAAGAGATTAAATTTCTGGCGGAAATCAAGAAGTACAGCACAACGCTTTCCGATGACGATAAGAAGCTTGTGTTGGCCATGATTCGCAAGATGGCGACGATTACGCCGCCGCCAACGCGAAAATCGGTTGCGGTCGCCCGGAGACCTGAATACTAATTCTCAATTCCCCAACTTAAATCTGCAAGGATTACTAACCTGCTTGTTTTAGTCTGAGGGCGCGGATGCTTTGGCGCTGAAGGATTTTGGCTCCACGATAGCGCGGAAGACGCGTCCTCGGCCGATGATCTTATCGGCGGCGCCGGCTTCGACTTCGAAAATCAACAGGCGGCCGCCCTGCGAGACGAGACGAGCCGTCGCCCAAACGAGCGCGCCCACCGGCGCAGCTTTCAAGTGATCCACTTCGATTCGGGTGCCGACGGTGATCATTTCTGCGGGCAGGTGCGGCTGCACGGCCTTTGCCGCCGCGACTTCCATCATGCTGATCATGGCAGGCGTCGAGAATACGGAAGGAAGGCGCGGATCGTATGCGGAGATCGTCCACTCGGGCGGGATTGTTTTTTCAACTCTAAATTCGGCGCCGATGGGAATTTTCGGGAATTCGCGGCGGCTCTCCGAACTCAACTCGCGGGCTCCCCGCCGCCGAGCGGTTGGGGCGCGTCTTTGCATGAACGGGGGTCAACGAAACTTTTCGTGAACTCGGCGACCGTAATTCCGAATTGCGCCCACATGCGGCGCTTGAGGCTGCGGTAGTCCTGAGCGCCACTGAAGACGTCGCGGATGAGATCGCGGAAAGTGGCGCTGTGATTGAGCAATTGAACCATGCGCGTGGTGACCGCGCCGCCGAGAAACCGGCCGCAGAAAACCTTGCGAGCGATTCGCGCGGCGAATTCGAGATCGGCAGAAACTTCCGCGCGAAGGCGAGCTGGGTAGGCGTCGGGTTGGCCAGCGATCAAAGCGTGCGCGAGCAAATCGCCGGAGCGGAGCGCGTAGAAGAGTCCTTCGCCGGTGATCGGGTCAACACAAGCGGCCGCATCTCCAGCCATGGCCCAGTTGGGGCCTACAATCCGCCGGCGGCGCAACGTGTGCGCCTGAGGCGAGGGCAGCACGTGGCTATAAAAGCGCGCGCCGTCGAGCGAAATGTTTTCGTCTATTACGAATTGATCGAGATGGCGGCGAAGTGTTTGGCTCGAATGCTTGGACATTTTCCCGCAGATGCCGACGGAAACGTGATCGGCGCGAGGGAACGACCAGATGTAACCTTCGAATTGCTTGAGGAATTTAATCTTGATGTGATCGTCTTCGGTTGGGACGAAATAACCCTGGGTCATCTCTAGATCGGCGGCTCCGAGAGCCGTCGTGCCGGGAAGCAATTGGTTCCGAGCGCCGCCGGCAAGAACCACAAAATCCGCGAATTTCTGTTCGCCGCCAACCACCAGATTCACACGGGCGCCGTTTGTGTCCACCTGGGAGACGCGCGAGCGAATCGTCGTACAGCCGGCCGCGGTGGCGCGGTCGAGAAGCAGACCGTTCAGCACGGCGCGCGAATAGATGACGATGGGATGATTCATGTGGAAGCGGGCACGTTGGCCGCCGCTGGAAATCAACTCGGCGGTTTGAACGATTTTTTTCGGTTGCGGGCCGTCCAGCAGGAAGGGATAAAGGCTGATGGCTTTATGAGTAAGGC
>PMAA01000181.1:10758-10977 GCA_003152355.1 Acidobacteriota bacterium
TGGACGCAGAAACGGAGTATAGCATCAAAATTCTGACGCAAGGGGCGAGGCAAAAAAGGCAGTTGTCGAATGAATCGCTGGCCGTCGCTGCCGGAGACTGAATCGCCGCGTGGTACAATTTTGGTTCGTTCGAAGCGAAGTCACAAAGGGCGGACAAATTGGGAGTGGTGAGCAATCGAACCGAACTGCGCCTTGACGTGCAGGACCTGAAGCGCGCGG
>PMAA01000181.1:11013-36054 GCA_003152355.1 Acidobacteriota bacterium
GCCTGATGGCGAGCGCGCAGAAATCCTCGCTGGGCTCACGGCCGTTGACTACGTGGTGGTGTTCGATGAATCCACGCCGCGGGAATTGATTGCGGCGATTCTGCCGAACATTCTAGTGAAGGGAAGCGACTGGGGAGCGGACGAGATCGTGGGCCGTGAAGACGTGGAAGGCGCAGGGGGCCGCGTGGTTTCGATTCCGGTGGAACCCGGATTTTCGACGACGAATCTGATTCTGCGGATTCAACGTCTGCGCGCATGATACTGCCGCTGGTGGCTGAGCTGTTGAGCCGGGTTGGCCGCCGACCCGCGGTGGAGGTGTGTCTAGACGCGCTGCGCCGGGGGCCGCGCGAAGTGCGTCTGGCCGGGCTGACGGATGCGGCGAAGACAATTGTTGCGGCATTTACCGCGGCCTCGCTCTCGCGACCCGTCCTGCTGCTGGTGGATTCGAACCGCCGCGCAGAAGAACTGCTCGAACCCCTCCGGTATTTCTTTCAGGCATTCGCGCGAAGGCCCGCAAGCCGTGTCGCATTCCTTCCATCGCAGGAAGTGTCGCCATGGGAAGGGCGTTCTCCGCACGCGGAGATTTCAGAAGCGCGCGCGTCCGCTTTGTGGCGGATTGCGTTGGGCGAGGCGGATATCGTGGTGGCGCCGTTGGAAGCCGCCATCATGCGATTGCGCGACAGGAGCTTTTACGAAGGGCTGGCATCGCAACTCGAGCGCGACCAAGAAGTTCCGCAGAACGAATTCCTCGATCATCTTAGAAGCGTAGGCTACGAACGGCGCGAAACCGTCGAGTCACCGGGACAATTCACGGTTCGCGGCGGGATTGTGGATGTGTTTTCGCCGGAGTCGAATGCGCCGGTGCGGCTCGAATTCTTCGGCGACACGCTCGAGTCTTTGCGCGAGTTCGATCCGAATAGCCAGCGGTCGCTGCGCCCGTTCGAACGCGCGACACTGCTGCCGCTGACGGATTATCCGCGGCGCAATGAAATCCTCGATCGATTCAGCGAACGCTCGGTGACGGGCCGTGAAGATGAAGGCATGCCGGCAGCTTTTTATGCGGGCTGGGAATTTCATCCCGCTCTTCTTGACGAAGCCAAATCGAGCCTGCTCGAACTCGTGCCGAACGCGGTCGTGCTCGAAGATGAGCCGGGGACACTGCGCGGCGTGCTGGATTTGAGGCGCGAAAGTCTCGCCGCCGAATTCGAAGAGGCGACGGGGCCGGCCGCGACGGCCGCGCCGGATCGATACTTTCTGACACCAGAGGAATGGAAGAGCGCACTTTCGACTCGGCCGCAACTTTTGCTCGAGCATCTGGCGCTCGAAGGCACGGCGGAACAGCACGTCCTTCAATCGCAGCCTACGCCGCGCTATCACGGCAACGTCGCCATGTTCATGTCCGAGGTCCGGAATCACATCGAGCGCGGACAGCAAGTGATGGTGTCGGTTGCAAGCACTGGAGAAGCCGAGCGATTGGCCGACATCTGCCACGAAAACGAGCTGCCATTCCGGTTGGGAGACGTGGATGAGAGCGCAACCGGTTCGCGCCTTGCGGCGGACAGCAGCGGCGGGACGGTGCCGGCGCTCGTGCTGTTGAAAGCGCCGCTCGGAGAGGGCGTGGTATTTCCCGAAGCGAAGCTTGTTCTCTACGGCAACGCGGATTTATTTGATTCGATTCCGGCGCCAGCGCGATCGCGTGCGCGACCGCAGAGCGCGGTATTTTCGAGCGATTTCTCCGACCTCAAGCCCGGGGATTACGTGGTGCACGTGGACCACGGCATTGGGCAGTTTGAGGGCTTGCGCCAACTTGCGGTGGACGGCGTGAGCGGGGAATTCATGCTGCTGCGGTACTCGGAGGATGCGCGGCTTTACGTGCCGCTCGCGCGCGTGGACCTAGTACAGAAATACCAATCGCTGGGCGGAGCCGTGCCGGCGCTCGACCGGCTGGGCACGACCGTCTGGGAGACGCGGAAGGCGCGCGTCAAGAAATCCGTCAGTGAAATGGCGGAAAAACTTTTGGCGCTCTACGCCGATAGAAAATCTGCGCCGGGCCACGCATATCCCGTGGACACGCCGTGGCAAAAGGCGTTCGAAGACGCGTTCGAATTCCAGGAAACACCAGACCAGGCGAAGGCTATCGAGGACGTCAAGCGCGATCTCGAATCGGGCGAGCCGATGGAGAGATTGCTTTGCGGCGACGTGGGATACGGCAAGACGGAAGTTGCGATGCGCGCGGCGTTCAAGGTGGTATCGGACTCGCGGCAAGTGGCAGTGCTCGCGCCGACGACGGTGCTCGCGTTTCAGCATTACGACACATTTCGCCGGCGATTCGCGGCCTTTCCGATTCGAATCGAAATGCTGAGCCGTTTCCGTACCGCAGTGCATCAGAAAAAGACGCTGGCGGAACTTGAAGCGGGCAGGGTGGATATCGTCATCGGAACGCATCGCTTGCTTTCGCGGGACGTGAAGTTTCAGGATTTAGGCTTGCTGGTCGTTGACGAAGAACAGCGATTCGGCGTGGCGCATAAAGAACGCATCAAGGAAATGCGCAAGAATGTGGACGTGCTGTCAATGTCCGCGACGCCGATTCCGCGAACGTTGCATATGTCGCTGATTGGATTGCGCGATATGTCGGTGATCGAGACGCCGCCGAGAGACCGGCTAGCGATCCAGACGGTTGTGGCGCCGTTTTCTGAATCGGTGGTGAAGCGCGCCATTGAGCATGAACTGGACCGGGGCGGACAAGTTTTCTTCGTGCACAATCGCGTGGAATCTATCGCTTCGGTGGCATCGCTGGTAAAGCGGCTGGTTCCGAAGGCGCGCGTGATTGTCGGGCACGGACAAATGAATGAGGCGGCGCTCGAAAAAGTGATGCTCGATTTTGTTCGCGGCGACGCGGATGTGCTGGTCTCCACGACGATTATCGAAAATGGGCTCGACATTCCGCGCGCCAATACAATCGTAATCAATCGCGCGGACCGGTTGGGGCTCTCGGAGCTTTATCAACTCCGCGGGCGAGTGGGCCGGTCGAACCAGCACGCATACGCTTACCTACTTGTTCCGCCGGAGGGCTCGCTTTCGACGCTGGCGAGGCAACGGCTCGCGGCGCTCAAGGAATTCAGCGACCTCGGCGCGGGATTTCGCATCGCGGCCCTCGATTTGGAATTGCGCGGCGCGGGCAATTTGCTCGGTCGCGAGCAGCACGGACAGATTGTCGCGGTCGGATTCGATCTTTACTGCAGGCTGCTCGAGCGCGCTGTCGCCGAGCGGAAGGGTGAGGCCGTCACGCCGGATCGCCGCGCGACGCTGAACCTGGGCCAGGACATTCGAATTCCGATCGAATACATAGAAAGCGAAAATCTGCGTCTGCGCATCTATAAACGTATAGCCGGTGTTTCGAATGAAAAGGAACGCGACGAGGTGCGCCGCGAGCTTGCCGACCGATTCGGTATACTACCGAAAGCAGTTGAGAACCTCCTCGATTACGCGCTGCTGAAGGCATTGGCGGAGTCGCTCACGGTGGCGTCGATCGAACGGCGCGGCGATCTTGTGGCGGTTAAGTTTTGCGAGGAAACGCCCGTGAAGCCGGAAAAATTGGTGCGCGTGATTCGCGGAAAGCGGGGGATGCGGCTCGATCCGAGTGGAGTGTTGTGGTTCGAGTGGAAGAGCGAGGGCGAAGGCCTGGCGGAAGCGGCGCGAAACATATTGCTGCAACTACAATCGTAGCGTTAAACTTTCAATTCAGGAAAAACTCAATGAGACTCAACAGAACTGCAATCATGGTCTTGACTGCGGCGAGCATGGCGTTCGCAGCGCCCGGTGTTCGCGCGCAGGTGAAGCCTACAGAGGCGAAAGACGCGAAAGACATCGACATGAAGGGTTCGGGCAACGGGAAAGTGGTGGAAGAAATTGTCGCCCGGGTGAACAACGAGATCATCACGTTCTCGGAGTATCAGAAATCCGAATCGGAATTGCACGAAGAAGTGCGGCAGGATTGCCAGGGCTGCGCTCAGGATCGCCTGAACCAACTGTTCGAAGACCGGCAGAAGAACCTGCTGCGCGACCAGATCGATCAATCCTTGCTCGAGCAGCGGGCGAAGGATCTGGGCATCAGCGTCGAGAACGACGTCATCAAACGGCTCGATCAAGTGCGCCAGCAGAATAATTTTCCTTCGATGGAGGCCCTCCAGGCGGCGGTTGAGGGCCAGGGAATGTCGTGGGAAGACTACAAGGGGAATTTCCGCAATCAACTGCTGACCCAGGAAGTGATTCGGCGCGAAGTGGGCTCGCGCGTGGACATCGGGCACGACGACGTGAAAAAGTATTACGACGAGCACAAGCAGGAATTCGTCCGGCCCGAGCAGGTGGTGCTTGCGGATATTTTTCTGAGCACCGAAGGAAAGACGCCGGATCAGGTGGCCGTGATCCAAAAGAAAGCCAACGATCTTCTGGCCCGATTGAAGAAAGGCGACGACTTCTCGGAGTTGGCCAAGCGCAACTCGGAAGGACCTACGGCGAAGGACGGGGGCGAACTTGGCGCGTTCGAGCGCGGGCAGCTTTCGAAGCAGCTCGAAGATACTGTGTTCGCGCTGAATAAAAACCAACTGACGGACGTGATCCAAACGAAGACGGGGTTCGAAGTGTTGAAAGTGCTCGAGCACTTCGAGGCGGGGCTTCAGCCCGTGGAGAAGGTCGAGCCTGAAATCGAAAATAGAATTTACGCGGAACGCATGGCGCCCATCCTTCGGAATTATCTGGGCGAGCTGCGCGAAGAAAGCTACGTGGTGGTAAAGCCGGGCTACGTGGACACGGCTGCGGTTGCGACGAATGTGGGAATCAAGGAAGTCGTTCCCACACCGGACGCTCCTGACAAGAAATTGAGCCGCAAGGCGAAAAAGGCAACTACCAGCCAATGAAATTGCTATTCATCGCGGATTTGAAAGACGGCCAGCAGGTGTCGTCACTCTTTCTCGTTTCATCTAAGGAAATCCGAACATCCGCGAAATCCGGGCGCTCGTGGCTGCAGCTCGAGCTTTCGGATCGCACCGGGCGGATTGACGGCAAGATGTGGGACAGGTTCGAAGACGCGGGAGCGTTGTTCGGCTGCGACGACATCGTGAAGGTGCAGGGCCGCGCGAAGATGTACAACGATCAAATCGAACTGACCGTGGAGCAAGTGCTTCCCGCGCAAGAAGGCGATTACGATCTGGCTGATTTTTTTCCGCATACGAAGGAAGATGTCGAGAAGCTTTACGCGAAGCTGCGGGATGCTGTCTCGAAGGCCGGAAATCCCTGGATCAAGCGGCTATTGACGAGCGTCGTGGAGGATCCTGCGGTTGCGCCGAAGTTGAAGCGCGCGCCGGCCGCAATGACGATGCATCATGCGTTTCTCGGCGGGCTGCTCGAGCATACGGTCAGCGTGATTGGGCTGATGCAGGGCGTCGCGCAACATTATCCGGAACTCGATCGCGATTTGCTGCTTGCGGGGGTCGTCCTCCACGATGTCGGAAAGACGGAAGAGCTGAGCTACGCGCGCGGATTTGGATACACCACCGAAGGCCAATTAATCGGGCATATCGCGCTGGGGTTGGGGCTGGTGCGAAGGAAGATTGATGCGATTCCGAATTTTCCGCGCCCGCTGGCGGTGCTGATCGAGCACATGATTTTGAGCCATCATGGGTCGTACGAATTCGGTTCGCCGAAGTTGCCGCAGTGCCGCGAAGCTGTTGCGCTCCACTACCTCGACGATTTGGATTCGAAGATGGCCGCGATGCGTGCGACGCTCGAGGGCGTTGGGGGCGAGGGGGAATGGACGGAGCGGAATCCATCTTTGCGGCGAAATCTGCTTCGCAAGGATGATTTTCTTTCCGGCGGGCCGGCGAAGAAATTGGCGGCGGCGCCAGCTGCGGCGCCTGCCGCTGCTGCTCCAGTGCAGGGAAGTTTCACGGTGAAAAAATAAATGGCCGATGCGTCAAAATCCGCGCCTAAGGACGGCTTGAGGGCGGCTGCTGGGATGTCGCCGCGTCGATCGCTGCTGGATCTGGCGCCGCTTGAGCTCGATTGTATGAACACGCTGTGGCCCATCGGGGAAGGAACGGTGCGAGAAATTCGAGATCTTCTCGCGCCGCGCAGGCCGCGCGCGTACACCACGATCATGACGATCATGGACCGGCTGGCGCGAAAGGGCGTGGTCGAGCGGCGAAAGTCCGGCCGCGCGTATGTTTACCGGGCGAATCTGAGCGCGGATGATGCGCGGCGGCAGGCGCTCGGGCAGGTGGTCGAAAACTTTTTTGGCGGATCGAGCGAAGACGCGGTTACGTTTCTTCGAAGCAGGGAACGAGAGGCGACACCGGCCGCGCCATCCTCTTTTTTGAGCCCCGCCGCTTCCACGTCTACATCCACGAGCTCAGAGGCGCCTTCACCGGCGCGTGCGCTTGCGGCCGCTGCGGCTGCGGGCGCGTCAGCAATGTCTGCGCAGGTGAATGTTCCCGCGCAAACAAGTGTTCCCGAGCGCACGCGTGCCAGCCGCGAAGATTCACCCGCTGACGAGCCCGTGACGATGGACGAGACGCTGCTTTGATCATTCCGATGTTTCCAGCCGAATTGAAAATTCGCAACAATGCCTTCCGTCCCGCGACCATTCTCGCGCCGATGGCTGGTGTTACGGACACCGTCTTCCGGCGCGTGATTCGCGAGCTTGGCGGCTGCGGGCTGATCATGACGGAGTTCACGAGCTCGGAAGCAATCACGCGAAGCGCGGCTCGAACGATGCGGTATTTGTTTTTCGAGGAAGATGAGCATCCGATCGCAGCGCAGCTATTCGGCGCCGATCCCGCGGTGATGGCGACGGCAGCGGCGCTAACCGAAGATCTTGGCTTCGATCAAGTGGATATCAATCTCGGATGCCCGGCAAAGAAAGTGGTGAAGTGCGGCGGATCGGGGTTATTGCGCGATTTGGATTTGCTTGAGGAGATTTTGCGCGGGGTGCGCGCGGCTGTCCGGATTCCGCTCACGATCAAGCTCCGCTCGGGATGGGACGAGAACAACATCGTGGCGGTCGAAGTGGCGCGCATCGCCGAAGGCTGCGGAATCGAAGCGCTGGCGGTGCACCCGCGGACCCGCGCGCAGGGATATAGCGGCGCGGCGGATTGGCGAGTGATTCGCGACGTGAAGCAGGCGGTAAAGATCCCGGTGATTGGAAATGGCGACATCCGCACGCCGGAAGACGCATTGCGCATGGTCGAGGAAACCGGGTGCGATGCCGTGATGATCGGCCGCGCCGCGACGAACAATCCTTGGATCTTTCGGCAGATCGAGCAGTTCATCACCGAGGGAAGATACGACGAGCCGAGCGATGCGGATCGCTACCGGCTGGTGATGGATTATTACCGCAGGCTGGTTGGGTCGGAGATGCCGGACGCCATTGGCAAGATGAAGCAATTTGCGTCCTATTTTACGCACGGCGTTCGCAATGGCGGCGTGCTGCGCCGCGAAGTTCATACGGCGCGAACGACTGCGGAAGTGCTCGAACGTGTGGAAGCGTTTTTCGAGCCTGTTCTTCGCGCGACGTCGCCGGTGGTTGCGTCCCCGGTAACCACGTCTCCGGTAAATTGACCGGTCGTTGTTCGTTTCTTACTCGCGCGGGTGCGCCAAGCCTCGGACCTGCCATGTGGCCTCGAAAGGCGAAGGGCCGGCGGGACGCCGGCGGTACAAGAGGCGCTGCAACCTAGCAAGAGGCTGCATGGAACCCCGTTCTCAATTCCTTCAGTGATTGTTACGGTCGGCGAGGAGCCGCTTGTAGGCTTCGCGCTTGGTGAGTCCGCGTTCGCGTGCCGCCAACTTCAGCGCGGCTTTGCGGTCGAGGTTTTGCAGCTTCATGAGGTCTTCGACGCGGCGAGGCAGGGGAAGCGTCGAATCTGACTCTATGCCCGCGGAAGGCGCTGCGGAGCGCTCGTCGGCGCGCGCGAGTATCACAGTGATTTCACCGCGTGGCGGCCTCTCTTCGAAACTTACGAGCAACTCACTGATACGGCCGCGGCGAAATTCCTCGTGGATTTTGGTGACTTCACGCGCGATCACGCCGTGGCGGTCGCCGAGGATGGCTAGGGCGTCTTCCAGCATGCCGACGACGCGGTGCGGCGCTTCGTAGAAAACCAGAGTGCGCGGCTCGGCGGCCAGAGAATCGAGAGCCGCTTGGCGTGCTCCGGCCTGCGGTGGAAGAAACCCGATGAATACAAACTCGTCCGTCGCAATTCCCGAGGCGGCGAGCGCCGAAACCAGCGCCGACGCGCCGGGCACCGGCACGACTTGAATTCCGTGGCGAAGGCAGAGCGCTACGAGACGATGTCCGGGATCGGATATTCCCGGAGTGCCCGCGTCGCTGACGAGCGCGATTTGCGCGGCCTGCTCGAGTTCGATGACGAGCTCGGGGGCTCGAGTCATTTCGTTGTGTTCGTGGTAGCTTTCGAGTCGAGTGTGAATGTCGTAGCGAGAGAGCAGCTTGCGGGTCTGCCGCGTGTCTTCGCACGCGATCAGGTCAACTTCCTTCAGAATGCGGAGGGCGCGGAGGCTGATATCTTCAAGATTGCCGATCGGCGTGGCGACAAGATAGAGGCAGCCCTTGCCGGTCGCGGAAGGGCCGCTCGGCCGAGATTCTTCCGGCTGTTCATCCGAGTTCTGAATGCTTCGTGGTGATGCCTGACGGGGCATTCGATGCGTTGCGCGTTCGCTCATCAGTCCTGCGTGTGGGCTGAACGAAGACAAAGTCTAGCACAGCAGGAAGCGCGAAGGCGCGTGGCGCCGCACATCAACACGCTGAGAGCGGCGGCTGCGTGCGTCATTGCATGCGCATTTGCGGCGCTGCGCATAGCTGCCTTGCGTGGCCCGTCGCTGGCACGCCGCCTCACGCTGGCGCAAACGTGATAAGATTTTCCTTTGCGCGACAGGCGGGAAGGAGTCCTGGTTTGCCCCTTTACGAATACAAGTGTGAAAAGTGCGGGAACAAGTTCGAGCGGATCGAGCGCGTCACGGCTCCGGAAGTAAGGAAGTGCCCGACGTGCAAGGGCAAGGCAGTTCGGCTGCCTTCTTCGCCAGCGATTCAGTTCAAGGGATCGGGGTGGTACGTCACCGATTACGCGGGGAAGGGCTCGTCTGCGGCTTCGAGCGAGAAGTCTTCGAGTGACAGCGGCGAGAGTAAGGCTGCGTCACCGTCGAAGGAAAGCGGCTCCGCGAAGAAAGATACTTCAGCGAAAGAGTCTTCTGGAAAGTCCAAAGGCAAGAAAGAATAGGCTTCCGCGCGGACTTCAGGTTTCGCTTCGAGCGACGGCAGTTCCCCTGTTTAACACAAACTCGGCCGGCTTTCCTGCCAGCACTAGCAACGCTAAGATCTCGTCGCCCCGAATCTACAATTTCAGCCCCTGCAGGTATTCCCGGAATGATGGTCCCAGCTCAGGATTCTTAAGAGCCATTTCTACAGTAGCGCGCAAGAAGCCGAGCTTGTCTCCCGCGTCATACGTGCTGCCATCGTAGTTGTATGCCCAAAGGCCCTGCTCTTTGGCGAGCATCCGCAAAGCGTCGGTGAGTTGAATTTCGCCGTTCCGGCCGGGCTTGGTGTTTTCGATGTATTCGAAGACTTCGGGCGGCAGAATGTAGCGGCCGGTCACCGCAAAGTTCGACGGGGCGTGCTCGCGCGAAGGCTTTTCGATGACGTCGCGGACTCGGAAGAGCCTGTCGCCGAAGCCGAGATTCGGTTCGGGGACAGCGTCAACGATACCGTAGAGATGAACTTTCTCCGGAGGAACTTCCTCAACCGTGATCGCTCCTTGGCCAGTCTTCTGATGCACGTCGACCAAAGCTTTCGTCGCGGGAACGCGGCCGTCGTGAATGACGTCGCCGAGCAGAACGGCGAAAGGCTCGTCGCCGACAAGTTCGCGCGCAAGCAGAACCGCATGCCCGAGGCCCAGAGCTTCGCTCTGCCGCGTATAGCTGAAATGAATTCCGCTAGTGATTTGCCGAATCTGCTCGGCCATGAGGGGGCGGCCGTGCTCTTCGAGGTGTCGCTCAAGCTCGGGCGCTGAGTCGAAGTGGTCCTCAATGGCATTCTTGCGCCTGCCGGTGATGATGATGATGTGATCGATTCCGGATGCGACGCATTCCTCTACCGAATATTGGATCAGCGGCTTATCCACAACGGGCAGCATCTCTTTCGGCTGCGCCTTTGTGGCGGGAAGAAATCGCGTACCAAGTCCCGCGGCTGGCAGAACGGCCTTCCTGACCCTCTTGATCGGCTGACTCATGCGTCTCCTGTCGCTAAAATGCGGATGCGGCACGATAAGGTTCAGGGGCGGCGTATGTCAATCGGGCAGAAATGGGATTTTCGGGGCAGCAGCTAAGGAAGTGGCGACGTCTGCTGAAGTCGAGCGTGCCGGATTGACGCCTCGGGCACCGCGTGACAATCTAATTGCGTAAATTATGAGCTCCGTCGACGTTCAAGCTCCCGCGTGGCGTCTTGCGAAGGCGCTTGGTTCGATGGCATTTTGGGGAGTTGTGTTCGTCATCGCCGGCGGAATGTTGGGCCTTTGCCTCGATGGAATCACTATAGCGCTCACCCGCGGGCACGACATCCCTGGCCTCGGCTACGTTTTACTTTTTATCGCGCCCGCATTTAGTTGGATCGCCGGAGCGATCGGTATAGCCTTCGGAGCTAGACGAAGTAAGCGATTCGAGAGCGGAGAACGCAATTTGTGAATCTCACCGACGCACACACACATGAAAGTCCGGGAAAACTGGTTGCCCCAGCGCGCGGTGAGTCGCGGATTCTGGGGATTGAATCGTCGTGCGATGAGACGGCGGCGGCGATTGTGGCCGACGGGAACACGATTTTGTCGAGTGTCGTGGCGTCTCAAGTGGAGATTCATCGCAAGTATGGCGGCGTCGTACCGGAATTGGCGTCGCGGGAGCACTTGCGGCAGATTGTGCCTGTCGTTCGGGAGGCGCTTGCGCAAGCCGGATTGAATCTTTCGGATGTCTCTGCGATCGCTGTTACGCGCGGGCCGGGACTCGTCGGCTCGCTGCTTGTCGGGGTAACGTACGGCAAGGTGCTGGCGATGGCGCTCGGCAAGCCGCTGGTACCCGTGAATCACCTTGAAGGCCACGTTCATGCGGTGTTTCTGGAGGCTCATGCTGCGGGACGCAAACCAGCGCTGCCAGCGGTCTGCCTGATCGTATCGGGCGGACACACGATTCTTTATCGAGTGATGAGCGAGGCGAGCGAAAGTGGCGCGGCGGCTCACGGAAACGGGAACGCGCGCGCGCATTCTTTCCGCTACGCGCGCATCGGCGGAACTCGAGACGATGCTGCCGGAGAGGCGTATGACAAGGTCGCGCGAATGCTCGCGCTCGGTTATCCCGGCGGCCCGATCGTTGACCAGCTCGCTCCCTTCGGCGATCCCGCGGGGATTCGATTCGCCGAAACGAAGATGCGCGGCAACATCCACGACTTCAGCTTCAGCGGCGTGAAGACAGCCGTGTTCTATCACCTCCGAAAACACCCTGAACTTCAGCCGGAAATTGATGAGCGAAACGCAGCGCTCGTTCGGGGAGAAAGAACCGCCGACGCGCTGAGGCCTATGTGCTCCCAGGCAACGCTCGATCTGATCGCCAGTTTTCAAAAGGCTGTTGTCGGAGATTTGGTGAGGCGAACGCTGGCGGCAACAGAGGAATTCAAATCGAAGTCAATTCTCGTTTCGGGCGGCGTGGCGGCGAATCGTGAATTACGATCCGAATTCGAGAAGGCTGCGAAGCGAGAAGGCGTCGAAGTCTATTTTCCGAGCCGCGCCCTATCCACCGACAACGCGGCGATGATCGCAGCGGCAGCGTATCCCAGGTATCTTGCCGGGGAAAGCGCGGACGCTATGCTCAATGCGGAACCGAATCTCCCACTCGCATAAAATCTCGCATCAAAAGCCGGCTGAGCTAAGCGTTCGATCGAAGACGTAGGCGAGGCCATCGCGCGTGACGGCGTAAGCCTGCCGCGTGTCGTAACTCCAGCAGATATCCACCACGCCTTCCGCGGAATATTCGTCCAGAATGCGGCCTTCGCGAAGATCGGCGATGAATAGGCGGCCCTTGGAAGCACTCTTGAGCCACGACGAATAGCAAGCGCAGAGTGGCTTTGTCGGGTGGCAGCAAGCGAGTTCCGCGGTGAAGGGAAGCGCACACGCTTCGAGAGAACCCTCAGGTACCGCGAAGGCGCGGCCGCCCGCGCAATACACGAGAGTACCGCCGTCGCTGGACCAACTGAGTGCCGTAATGCTGCCGTGAACTGGGACGAACAAATCGCGGCGCATGCCGGGAACCGCAGCGACCAACAGAAAATCATCCGCCCAGTCGCCCACGCACTTTAGCGCCAGCGCGACTTGCGTCCCGTTTGGATTGAACGCCATCGGACCAAAACCTGCGAAAACCACTTCATCGTCGGCGGAATCGCCGATAGCAACGGCGGTCAGCGACGCAGTGACGTCGAGTGACCCTATCGGAATGGCCGCGAGCGCCGGAAGCTCCGCATCGCAATTCCAAACGCGTAACGTTCGATCCGCGGCAAACGCTGCCCCGAAGGAATTTCCGCCGGGAGACCAGGCAAATGCGGCATTCGGCAGATCGGGAACATGAAACGTGTCCAGATGCGTTTTTGTCGCGGCGTCAAAGATCTGCAATTGGTTCGCTGTTATGTTTGATGCGGCGAGAAGGATGCGTCCGGTTGGCGACCAGGCGAGAGAAGAAACGGGACCGTTTGGATTGTCGCGTTTTGCTTCAGGCGCCGGAAGAGAATCCGGCGGAATCTGCGAGTCGAGGTCGTAAATCGCCAGGCGGAGTGCACCGCTGTTGCCCGTACTCAGAAATACAGAAACCTTGCCGGAGGGCGAGACGGCCGCACAAGCACGGCGGCCGAAGAAAACGCGCTTTTCGACCCAATTGGATTCGCGGCCGATATCGCGGATGCCTCGGCGGACCAGCGCGGCAGTGCGAATGGCCAAAGGCTGCGGGCGGCGCGAGACCATTGCGGTCGTGCCGGAAGTCGCGCCCGAAGCCGCCTCGGAGGCTGGGGGTCTCTGGTCTGCATTTGCATTATCGATTGCGTCTACGCGCATTGGAGTTGTTCGCGCAGATTCGCGCGGGCGCCGGCGATTTCGGTATCAATGCGACTGGCAAGCTCTGAAAAAAGATCGCGGCCGGACTGCGCGGCCTCGTCGAATTGCTCGCGCAGGCGCTTGGCATCGGAAGCGAGGAGCGCCTTTAACTCGGCATCGATTTCTTCGAGTCGAGCTTTCACCTGGCTCACTCGCCGAATCGTTCGGACGAGATCCGCGCCTGCGCCGTCGCCCTGCACGCTTTCCGGCGAACACTCATAGGCTTCAAAAACTCGCGTCAGAGCGGCCTGATCGCCGAGCATGTAAGCTTGATTGGCCTGGGCCATCAGATCCTGGCGTTTCGCGCGATCGGCGTCATCGGTAGTGAGATCCGGGTGGACACGCCGCGCCACTTCGCGATAGAGCCGCTTGATTTCTGGTGTGGGCGTGTAGACCTTTTGGGCGTGAGGCCGGCCTGGTCCTGCCGTGGAACGCGTTGCCTTCGCGCGGGCACGAGTTCTGCGCGCCGCTTCTTGAAGCCGAAGGTCGCCAGGTTGTTCGGCGGCCGCTTTCTCGGCGACTTGTGCTTTCAACTCGTCGAGCTCCGCATAACGAAGGCCGACTTCCGCCAGATATTTGCGTTCGAACGAGCCGAGTTCGGCACGCAGGCTCGCCAGCTCGACTTCACGCTCTGCGAGCGAAGTCTCGAGCGCGGCAAGCTCGCCGCGCTTCGTCTCAAGTTCCCGTTCTTCGGGCCGAGTGATCTGGAGTTCAGAATTCTGAAGCATGAGTTCGCGTAGTTCGATCTGTAGTCCGATCCAAGGAACGCGCAAATAGTTTAAAGGCTGAGGAGGCGTGATGGAGAAGCCGGCGTGCCGGTTGTTTCCAAAATCGGCAGCTAACCGTGGCGGAGCGTACCTGTTCTTTCGGACAGGTGGGAATCGGCGGCGAAGATGGGTGAGGCGCCAATTCGACACGCCAATTTGTCGTTTGGGCGATCCCGGATTTACGAATGTCAATTTCTGCCAGACGCGCGAATTGGATAGAATCTTCTCGGGGCGAAAGGGAATTTCGGGCGATTGGACTTGCCCGACTAGGAGCCGCGCTATGAACGAGACGATTGAGCAGTACAAGCAAAGAATTCAGGGCTACGCCGCAGGGAAGGACCCGTTGAAGGTGCAGGCGAAGACGGCCGAGAAAATCGAGAAGCTCATCAAACGCATTCCGAGCGCAAAGCTACGCAAACGCCCAGCCCCGGACAAATGGTCTATCACAGAAATTATCGCGCATCTCGAAGATGCCGAGATCGTGACGAGCTATCGGATGCGCAGGATCCTTGGCGCGCCGGGCACTGCCATTGAGGCATACGATCAGGAGAAGTGGGCTGAGGCAGAAAACAACGCGAAGCGCNNGCACGCCGAGCGTGGCGAAGAAAGCATTGAGCGGATCACTCAGATGATCGCCGGGCATGACATCAACCACGTGATTCAGATCGAAGCGATCCTCGGCGGCCAGCGCAAGTAGGCCGAGGTAGCCCGTGCGGAGCAGCGAATGCCCGGGACATGCCTCGACCGTCGCGCGTTTCAATTCGGGATTGCTGAGTGCGTTTAATCCGGAAGCTTCGCGGCTTCCGGCATCTGGAGATGCGCCTTAGCGAGCGCGCGGACCAGGCTGGTTTCGACCAATTGCTCGGTCGTGTTCCGCACTGTGGCCAGTTCGCTCACCAGGAGATACTTTGCCCTCTCGAGCATTTTCTTCTCGCGGAAGGAAAGAGGCTTGGTCCGGCTAAGGGCGACGAGGCCCTTCAACACGGTAGCCACTTCCATCAACGAGCCGGTGCGCATCCGCTCGGAGTTCTCTTTAAAGCGGTGCTTCCAGTCGTGATGACTGGCTGACCGGCCCTTCTCGAGATAGGTGATCACGTCGCCGGCCTGGTTGGTCCGGATGACCGGGCGCAAACCGACGTTATCCACGTTGGCCTGCGGGACCATGACCTTCAAACCGCTGGAAACAATCTTGAGCATGTAGAATCGCTCGGACTTGCCGTTGAGGTAACCGAAACTGATTTGCTCTATGACACCCACGCCGTGATTCGGATAGACAACCTTCTCACCTAGCTTGAATTCCATAGGACGGAGGTCCCTCCCCAAACTGCTATTAAGATATTAGGCACACGAGCGCAAGAGAGTCAAGCTATTCCCATGAAATATCGCAAGATACGAGATTTTTGGCCTTGTAAATTATTGGTAACTTGGCATGAGAATTGCCCTATAATCGGGCACAAATGTTGACCCTTTCCGTGGACACATCCAGCCGCCTGGGTAGCCTGGCCGTCCTGAAAGACCAATCGATTTTGGGGGTTGTATCCACTTCCAGCGACGAGGCTTACTCAGCCCGAATGTTCCGTCAGCTCGAATTTCTACTGGCTGAACTCGCGATCGGATTGCCGGCGATAGACCTTTACGCCGTAGTTGCTGGTCCCGGGTCGTTTACCGGCCTGAGAGTGGGGCTGACAGCTGTAAAAGGCTGGGCGGAGGTCTATCAGCGCCCGATTGCGCCGGTGAGTGGGCTGGAGGCCATCGCGTCAGAGGCGCCGGTGCAACTGGGACTGGTGGCGTCAATTCTCGACGCCCGGCGCGGGCAGATTTACGGGGCGTTGCATTCGAGGAGTGGAGGACAAATAGAGACTCGGATATCTGACCTGGTTTCGTCGCCGGAGGAGTTTCTAGAGGTGCTTCGGGAATCGGTTTCGCCTGCGGACGTGGTGTTTGCGTCTCCTTCTCCAGAGATCGTGCGCGACGCGCTTGCCAGTTCGGTCTTCGCGACGTGCAGGGTCCTGCGGGTGTCTCCGGTCCTGGCACCCGCTGCGGGCCTATTGGGAATTGAACGCTCGGCGCGCGGAGATGAGGTGACGGCACTCGAGCTCGATGCCAACTACGTACGGCGCACGGACGCGGAAATGCATTTGAAGGGATCTTGATGGTGCGGTCGCTCGAGATCGGTGACGTCGATGCCGTTTTGCGAATTCAGAAGGTGTCCCCAGAATTGGCGCAGTGGATACGGCGCGATTACGAGCGGGTGGCAAACGGCGAGATGGCCGGGTGGGTGGCGGAAGACGGCGACACGGTGCTGGGATTCGTCGTTGCGCGCAAGTTGGCAGACGAAATGGAAATTTTAAATCTTGCGGTCGCGCCGGATGCGCGGCGTCATCATCTTGGCAGCGAACTGCTGGGCGTCGCGTTTGAATGGGGCCGGACGAATCAGATTCGGAAGGCATTCCTCGAGGTGCGGGCGTCGAATTTTGCTGCGATCGCATTTTACGAACGCCACAACTTCAAGAGTGTCGGGCGGCGGCAAAGGTATTACGTTGCGCCCATAGAGGATGCGATCATCCTGGCGGCTAGTCCTTAATGACGCGCGGTGAAGTTCCTCTTTGCCGCTGAAGTCGCTGAACTATGCGATTACCGCAGCAAAAGTCCGGGAGGCAGGAGCCTCCCGGCTCTGAGGCGAGAGTTTTTGGCTGCCGATTCACTCTGGCCTTCGCGGCTGATTCACCCGGAGTTGTTGTAAGCGACCACTCAGACTTCCCGTCCGGGACGACGGGGCCTCTTTGCGTTGGCGCGAGAGTGCTTCGCCGTCGAATTCTGACGATCGAATTCCTATTGGTTGAGAATCGCGATTGTGTTAACTTCACGTTCATGTAGCAATGGCGCTCCATACTGGAGGGAACGGATGGCCACCACCTCTCGCGATATTCGGGAAACACTGTTGTCGTGCGATGCAGAATTCAGGCGGTTAGCTGCAGAGCACTCGCGGTACGAAGCGCAACTGGAAGAGATTCGAAAGCAGACCTACCTTAACTCAGAAGACCTTCTGCAAGAGCTCCAACTCAAGAAAATGAAATTAAGAGTCAAAGACCTGATGGAGCAGCTCGTCGTTCGCTTCATGTCCGAGCCGACCTACCACTAGCGGCGCTGCGGCTGTGCACCGATCAGCTTAGAATGGTAGTGTATCCGCACAGGAGCCGCTCTTTTCCCGATGGTCAAAGAAGGGTTCAAGTTTGCCGCGCCTCCGCTCATAACGGGTATATTGCTCATCGTTTTTGGGGAAGTTTTGGACCGCAAGACGGGGCTTGCCATTGCGGGCGGCGTCTTCATTTTGCTGGGTATTTTCGTACTTTATTTCTTTCGTGATCCCGAACGCCAAATTCCAACTGAGCCCGGGGCAGTGGTGTCGCCCGCCGATGGGCGCGTGGTTGAAATCCTTGAGGAACCACTCGACGGGGTAGCGGGTAAGCGAATCAGCATTTTCCTGTCGGTCTTTGATGTTCACGTGAACCGCACTCCGGTGGCTGGAGAGATTAGCTCCGTGGAATACCGGCCGGGACGATTTTATGCCGCTATGCGCAAGCGCGCGTCGGTGGAGAACGAGCAGAACGTGATCACCGTAACTACGTTTGCCGGGGATATCGTTTTCAAACAGATTGCGGGAGCGATTGCCCGTCGCGTGATATGCTGGAAGAACGTTGGGGACCGTGTGGCACTGGGAGAGCGTGTAGGGATGATTCGGTTCGGCTCCCGCGTGGATGTTTGGCTCCCCGATGACTCCGAGATTGTAGTCCGCCGGGGGCAGAGGGTATACGGCGGAGCGAGCATCCTGGCGAAATGGAAACCAACGGCATAGACTCCTACGCAGGGGAAGCGGATCGCGAAAAGCAGCGTCCTGCGCGCCGCGGTGCATATCTCCTCCCCGGAATATTTACAGTCGCAAATCTCCTTTGTGGCTACTATGCGATTCTCGCTACGCTAGAGGGCAGCGTCGCCGATATGGATAACGCCGCGAAGGCGATTGGCTTCGCAATCCTCTTTGACACGGTGGACGGCCGAATCGCGCGGCTTCTCGGCGCAAACAGCGATTTCGGGCGGGAATTCGATTCGCTGGCGGACGTGGTGAGCTTCGGTATTGCCCCGGCGTTCCTGGCGTACGCGTGGGGAGTGCGCAGCCTGCCGATCAGCGAGGCCGGCCAGGCCGTTCATATCTACCAACTCGGCTGGCTTGTGAGCTTCTTCTTTGTCGTTTGCTGTGCATGGCGCCTGGCGCGGTTTAACGTTCAAGGCATGGCGCCCGGCGGGTCCGGGTATTTCGTTGGCATGCCCACGCCAGCGGCGGCAGGAATGATAGCGGCGACGGTGCATGCGATCGGCTTGCCAATCGTCAGCGTCAGGTATTCGGTGCTCTGGCTTCTCTTGATGGTCGGTCTTGGCGTTTTGATGTCCAGCACGGTGCGGCATTTCGCGTTCAAGAACATTCGATGGAACCGGAGGCAATCGTCGCGCGCGTTCGTGCTCATCGCGCTGGCGATCGGTTCGATCGTGCTCTATTCCCACCTTGCGCTGTTGCTGATCGCGTCCGCTTATTGTGTCCACGGCATCGTGCTCGAACTTGTGCGGCTGGTTCGACATCGGCTTACTTCCCGGCTCGCCTGAAATATGTCCCCACGGCTCGCTCGCGCTCAAGGCGTGGCCATTGCCGGAGCGTCCACGCTCCTCGGCAAAGAACTGAAGCAGGTCCTCGAAGACCGCAATTTCCCGGCGACGGAAATCAGTTTGCTCGATGAGGACGTCGCGGCCGGAATATTGACCGTAGCGGGCGGCGAGCCGGCGTTCATTCAGCAAGTGACCGAGGATAGTTTTGAAAAATCGCGCTTCGTATTTTTCACCGGCAGCGAGAAATTCACCGTAGCGCATTACGAGAAGGCGTTGAGCTCCGGCGCGACCGTGATTGATTTATCGGGAGGCCTTCCATCCGAGGCGCATCCGTTCACTTGGATAGCGTCTCTCGATCGCGTGCTTCCACCTCCCGCTGTTTCGCCGGCCCCGGCAGAAAAGAAAGCGCTATATAGCTCGCCTGGCTCCGGTGTGATTATCGGCGCGACAGTAGCTGCGGCGCTTAAGGAGTTCAATCCGGCTCGCGTAGCGATTCTTTTCCTTCCGCCCGTGTCGGAAGCCGGACAGCCCGGTGTGGACGAACTCATAAGCCAGACAACAAACCTTCTATCGTTTCGCGTAATCGAACGAAGTGTGTTTGATTCTCAGGTCGCTTTCAATTTGTTGGCGGAATTCGGCGAAGAGCGAAAGCCCCCAATGCACACGATGCAATCCGTACGCGAGCGAGTCGCGGAGGGCATCGCTCACTATTTGTCGGATCGGACGATTACTCCGGCCGTGCAATTGATTCAGGCACCGGTGTTTTACGGCTATTCTTTTGCAGTTTACGTCGATTTCGCGACAGCTCCGAGCTACGCCAATATGGAGGCTGCGTTTCGGACGCTCGAAGTGCACATCCGTGAAAAGGATGAAGCGGCGCCGGATATCGTCAGTGCGGCCGGCCAGGCTGAGATTCAGCTGGCTCGGATCGAGGGCGATCCGAAAGTGATGTCGAGCGTGTGGCTCTGGGGAGTTGCGGACAATTTGCGGCTCGGTGCGACGAACGCGGTGCGTATCGCGGAGGAACTTCTTGTCGTTCCGGCGTGACGGCGGGCGCTTGCCCTTCGGCGGCGCGGTAAGCGCTGCGATCGCGGTCGGGGCCATTATCATCTTGGTGGGAACTTCCGGATGCGGCTACCATGTCGCGGGCCGGGCTTCGATTCTTCCGTCTGAGTGGAAGACAATCGCGGTGCCAGCCTTCGTGAATCACACCAACCGCTATCGAATCGAGCAGCGGTTTACGGCGGCCGTCGTCCACGAATTTCTGGCGCGCACGAAGTATCGAATCGTACAAAATGAGAATTCGGCGGACGCGGTGTTGCATGGCGAAGTGCTGACGATCGAGACGAGCCCCATTCTTTTCGACGCGACCACGGGGCAAGTGACGACCATGCTCGTAACCGTCCACTCGAAAGTGAGTCTCGTCGGCCGCGCCGATCAAAAGGTGGTGTACGAGAATAAAGATATGGTGTTCCGCGACGAATATCAGATCTCGAGCGACGTCAAAAGTTTCTTCGAAGAACAGAATCCAGCTCTCGAAAGAATGTCGCGGGATTTCGCGTCGCAGGTGGTTGCCGACGTCGTGGAGGGCTTCTGATGCCGGATGTGAAGCTCGATGCGCTTCTCGGCAAGCTGGCGAGCGGGAAGCCTGTGCCTGCGATTCTGCTCTACGGCGACGACGTCTATCTCCGCAAGCTGTGCCGCGACAAACTGATTGAGACTTACGTTCCTGCGGCTGCGCGCGACTGGGCGCTAGCGCGATTTTCGGCCGCCGACGGCGAGTGGGATCAAGCGTTCGGGCGGGCCGTGACGGTTCCGATGCTCGCGCCGCACCAAGTTGTGATCGTCGAGCGGGTGGAAGCGATTGATGATCTTGGTGAGGATGCGCGCGAGGCTGCCATGGAGACGCTGAAGAATTACCTTGCCGATCCCGCTCCGTTCACCGTTCTTGTGCTCGAAGCTTCGGCGCTCGATGGGCGCAAAGGGCTCTCGAGGCTTCTCGCTGAGAAGGCGGTAAAGGTCACGCTCGCGATGGATAGCGAACAGGCCGCGGCTTTAGCGGTTTCATCGGCGAAGGAATTCGGCGTCGAGCTTGAGCCCCGCGCCGCGAGCCTTTTGGTCGAAGCCGTCAATGCGGAACCCGCGCGAATTCGCGTGGAGATCGAGAAGCTGTCTCTTTACGCGCAGGCGAAGGGGAAGATCACGGCGAACGACGTGGAGGAACTCGTTGTTTCGGCTCGGAAATTCACGGTGTGGGAAATGGGAGATCTTCTGGTGGAATCGCGGACCGACGCCGCGCTTTTATTTCTCGATGGCTTGCTGCGAGATGGCGAACAACCGCCTATGATTGTGGGCGCCCTCGCTTGGATGTATCGAAAATTAATTGAGGCGCGGGAAATTCCGCCGCGCATGAACAAGTTTCAGGCCGCGCGGCAGTTGCAGATGAATCCCGATTCAGCGGAACGGGCGATGAGCCAGTCCCGGCGATTCTCAATTCACCAACTGACCGCCGGGCTTGCGGCGCTGGCGGACGCCGATAGCCTTTTGAAATCCGGAGTCGCAAATCCGCGAGCCTCGATGGAATTCCTCGTTACGCGGCTAGCCGCTCCTTCAGCAAGTTCGAAGTCATCGGCAGCCTAAAGGCGCACGAACTGGCTGTGGGCAGCAAGAAGACACCCACGCTCGGGATATCATCCCCGACAGGAGTTGGACACATGAACAAACAAACGGTGGGCTTGAATGTTGGCCTCGCAATCCGCGCGGGGAAGCTCGATGCATTTGAAACTATTGCGCGGGCAATGGCCGAGGCCAGCGAGAAGGAACCGGGGACCCTCGCGTACGATTTTTATTTGAGTGTTGATGGCACAAAGTGCCGGCTCGTCGAGAGATACGTCGATGCGAATGCGGTGCTGGCGCACTTTAAGGGCCCTGCGGTGCAGCAGTTTGTGCCTAAACTGCTCGAGTCGTCGAGCATCAGTAGCTTCGAGGTTTATGGAGATCCCGGGCCGGAGGTGACCAAGATGGTTGCGGCATTTAAGGCAGAGATCTTCCTGCCACGGCACGGCGTTAGCCGCTAAGGGAAGGCAACGCGCCACGGCGAGGCCACCTGGAACGCGGAGTTTGCGATTAGTCCTGAGCTAAGACTTCTTTTCTGCGCGGAGTGCGTTGAGGGCTAGCGTCAGGCGGGACTTGTAACGGTTCGCCGTATTTTCGGACAGAACGTGCTTGCGTATCGCGCGATCTACTTCGGAGAACGTTGGGCCGACCAGTTTTGCAGCGGCGGCGGCATCGCCTGCGGAGAGAGCGGTTCGAATCTTGCGAATCGCGCTGCGGACGCGCGTGCGATTGATACGGTTCGACACCGCGCGATGCGCGGACTGGCGAATATTCTTAAGGATCGATTTCGTCTTCTTCTTATGTTTTACGGGCGTGCCTTGCGGCATTCAGCGCTCCTTGATTGATTGTTTGACGCTATTTAATCGATTGAGATAACAAAGTTAACCGACGCTGCGCGCTTTGTCAATTTCACCCTCTGTGACGAAATTCGCTGTCGAGTACGTGCTGGCCGCCTTGACCGCACTTGAGGCCTGCGCTAGGCTATTTGGAGTGGCTTACCGACTAGCAGACCAACCAGAATCCAGCCGCCAAAATAGATGAAACAGACCGTTCGACTGCTTGGAGATGTGTCGGAATTCTGCGGGACGCTCGATGAGAACCTGAAGCTTTTCGAAGCGACTCTTCAAGTCATCACCAATCTGAGGGATAGCGAAATCGAAATCGAAGGCGATGTGGCACGCGTAGCGGAGGCTGCTCGCGTGGTAAGCCAATACAACGAACTTGTCCAAGAGGGCCACGCGCTCGGAAGCACCGAAGTGAAATCGCTATTTCGGATGGCCGCGCGAGAGCCGGAGGCGACGCTGAGCGGCGCATTTTCCCCGACGCGCGGACCGCGGGCCTTCGGCAAAAAAGGCATTGCGCCCAGGAGCCCAAATCAACGGCGCTACATCGAAGCGCTCGAATCCTTCGACATGGTTTTCGCCATCGGCCCAGGCGGTACGGGGAAAACTTATCTCGCGGTGGCGATGGCGGTATCTGCGCTGATTTCGAAACAGGTGAATCGCATCATTCTCGCGCGCCCGGCCGTCGAAGCCGGTGAGCGCCTCGGGTTTCTGCCGGGCACGCTGCAGGAGAAGGTCGATCCCTACANNTTCTGCCGGGCACGCTGCAGGAAAAAGTCGATCCTTACATGCGGCCGCTCTACGACGCTTTGCACGACTTGCTCGAAGCCGACAAGCTCGAGCGGTTCCTTGAGAAGGGAATCATCGAAGTTGCTCCGCTTGCATTCATGCGCGGCCGGACGCTGANNACTCCAAGGCGGTGATCACAGGCGACGTGACGCAAATCGATTTGCCGATCGATCGCCGCTCCGGTCTTGTCGAGGCGATTGATATCGTCGGAAAGATCGAAGGCATCGCGTTCGTTTATTTCGATGAGCGCGATGTGGTTCGCCACAGCCTCGTGCAGCGAATCATCAAGGCGTACGACGAGCGGGGTTCCCAGCCGAAATCCTCGGGCCGGAAATCTGGGAATGGAGCTCCGAGAGAGGGCACCCCGCGAGCTCCTCAACAGTAGGCGCCTTGCCAATGATCACGAACCATCAAAGGCGCGTTCGTGTCGCTCTGGCACCGCTCGAGCAGTATTTCAGCCGCGTGCTGAGCGTGCTAGGACTTTCGAGTGACGCGGCGTCGGTCCGCTTCGTGAACGATTCTCAAATGGCAAACTGGAATCGAGCGTATCGGGGGAAGCGCGGCTCGACGGACGTTCTCTCGTTTCCCTCTGACGAGCGCAAGAATCGTAGCGGAANNGACACTCGGCGGTCGAATTCGGGCCAGGAAGCGCTTCGCCAGTAGGAACGAATACCTCGGCGACATTGCGATCTCGCCATCCATCGCGAGGCGGAACGCGCGGCGCTTTGGCCGTACGCTCGCGCACGAGCTGCAAATTCTCATCCTGCACGGCGTTCTTCATCTCATGGGCTACGATCACGAAACAGACCACGGCGAAATGGAACACTTCGAAAGTCAAGTTCGCGTGCGGCTGGGATTGATCTAAGCGATGCCCATATTCCTCCACACGTTCGGAGTTCTCGGCCTGACTTTGGGCCTCGTTTTATTTTCGTACATTGACCGCGTCTACCGTGAGATGGGCCGCGTGACGACACGTCGAATCGACGAGCACATTGATACGTTCGAATCTGAAATCGAGCCGCGTCTTCATCTCGATAGGCCGCGCGCAACTCTCGCGTTCAGCCTGATCACGCGCTTGTGGCTCGTGTTGGTGGCCGTGGAAACCGCGCGCGGTATCGTCTTCTTCGTTCCTGACAGATGGGAAGCGGTTGTCGAGACGGTTTTCTTCCTGACCGCGGAAGTAGTCGTTGCGATGCATCTTCTGCCGTCGGTTCTGATATCGCGAGCGTCCGGGCGCTGGATCGCTCCGCTGATGCCGCTCGTCCGCTTTTTCGTTTTTTTGACGTGGCCGATTCAAGCGGTAATGGTTCTGATGGTTTCATTTCTGCGCATCACCGAGGAATCCGACGATATCGGGCCACAACCGGAGCAGCAGCAGGGGATCGAGGCGCTGATGGATGCGGCGACGGAAGAGGGAATCCTCGAGCATGATGAGGCGAGATTGATCGAGCAGGTGGTGGAATTCAGCGATAAGCGCGTGCGGGAAGTGATGACGCCGCGGCCCGATGTCGCCGCGATTTCGGCGTCTGCGACGCTCGAGGAACTGCGGCGGCTGGTGGTCGAGCGGAAGTTCTCGCGAATTCCGGTGTATGAGAAAAGTCTCGATGACATCGTGGGAATCGTGGTCTCGCGGGATATTTTGAAGGTGCCGGACACGGAAGCGGGGCATCGCACGGTTCGCGAAATCATGAGACCGGCGCTGTTTGTGCCCGAGACGAAATTTGGCTCGGAACTGCTGAAGGAGATGCAGCGCAAAAGCCAGCAGATGGCGATGGTGATTGACGAGTATGGGCTGGTCGCGGGAATTGTGACGGTCGAAGATCTTGTCGAGGAGATTGTCGGTGAGATTGGCGAGGAAGATCGAGTGCCGGCGCCGGATGTCGTCCGCGAGTCATCCGGAAGTCTGGTGCTGCGTGGCAGCGTTGGTATCGAAATCGTGAAGGAGTTGTTTGGTGTTGATGTGACGGAAGGATCGGAGCACGAGGGAGCGGCGACGCTGGCCGGTTTCCTAAATAGCGTGGCCGGGCACGTCCCAGCCATCGGCGAAAAAATCGAGTATGACGGCCTTCAATTTGAGGTATTGGAGGCCAATCAACGCAAGGTGCTGCGATTGAGGGCTCGGCGCGTCGACAGCACGGCGGAATCAAGAACGCAGTAGATTTCATGTCGTTTCACGTCTGC
>PMAA01000188.1:0-30874 GCA_003152355.1 Acidobacteriota bacterium
AAAAAAACCGGGGCCGCGCACGGCGTTCCCATCGCTTACCTCCTCTTCCCAATTCAACTCTGTCAGCGCAGCGCCAGCCACAGTTCTCACTCTTGAGGGGACGCGGTAGCGGCCGCTTCAGTTTCGTCGGCAGCCGGTTTCGCCACGGCCTCGTTACCTTCCGGTTCGCTTTCAGGCTGCGCGTTTTGCTGTGCGCGTATTTTCTCCACCATGGCTCGAGGTACCTGCTCGAAATGCGTTTGTGCTTCTTTCATGTTCGATCCTTCCCGGCAATAAACCACTCAGTGGAACAACTCACCGTAGCAGTCTTGAAAACGTACGGGGAAACTCCTTAATTAATTCTTCGGTCAGGAAAGAGGCTCATTTAGCGGGATTGGCGCTGCCGCAAGCGCGAAGAGCGCCAGCTTCGCCGCTCGACTCGATCACGCAACTTCCGGCGCCATAGCTTAAAACTTCTCTATTGACACGCGCCTTTGCGGCTCGGTAGGATAACGCGTCGTTAGTTATACGTTAGCCGTGAAAGGAGAGTTATGAGCTCGCCCGCCCAGCAACCCATTTCAGCACCGTAGCGCAACTAGATGTTCCGAACTCGCGCAATGGTAAGCACAAGAAGATCGTGACTCTGATACTCCGCGACCTCGATGGCTTGAAAGAGGGCGCTGCTATTAAAGTGCCTCTAGCGGACCTCGCAGACTCAAAAGAGAATGTTCGTTCCGCGTTAAACCGCGCCACGCGCAAGAACAATCGAAATGTTGCGACGGCCACAGACGAGAGCTTCCTCTACATTTGGAACGTGCTCAAGGATTGAGCGCCCGGCTCAAGGAAGCAAGAGGACCTCGAGCCAGCCGGGCCGTTTAGGTTGCGGAGTTGGTCGAACTACACTTGGCGGGCAGTCCTTAAACCACTTCTCGAAAAACGTGCAGCAAACAGGGGACGGGCTTTTCTACGCAGCCGTCAAGACGCCGCTTTGATTAAGGCCCTGATAGCGCTCAGCAGGTATTCCGGACCTTCATCCTTCAGGATCCAACGTTCCGCGACGCCAATCGTTTCGTCCGGCAATTGCGAGAGGCCTGACAAAATAATTATCGGAACGGACGAATTAATCGTCTTGAGCTGGCGAGCCGTGACGATACCATTCATGCCGGGCATCCAATAGTCCAAGATCACGAGGTTGAAAGACTCGATCCGGAACAGCCGAACAGCTTCTTCACTCGATCGGGAAGCCACAACTCGGTATCCTGCAGATTCCAAGACCCGCTTTCGCACACTCAGCGCCGCCGACTCATCATCTACGCAAAGTATCCTCGCAGTTTGGGACGCCATCTGGGATATGGCGTTGACGTCGAGGCGTGTAGTGTCGGGATTACTCAACGGGAACGCTCATTCCGTCCGTCGGAATAAAGACAGCGAACGACGTCATCGTCCGGCTTCGCCATTTTGTGCAGCGAAACCGGATCGTTCCGTTAAGTTTTTGCACGATTCCACGGCTCACCCACAGGCCGAGTCCAGTTCCTTTATCCGCCTTGGTAGTAAAAAATGGCTCGAAGATTCTGTGACGAATCTTCACCGGGATGCCCATCCCGGTATCCGTGATATTTATGCGGATACCTGAGCGCTCGGCGCCGTGCGTCCACTCCAAGCATTGGCGAAGGCTTACCCGAAGCGTGCCTCCATCCGGCATAGCTTGAAGCGCATTTCCGATTAAATTTATGAAGACCTGCCGCAATTCGACTGGAAAACCTAGGACGAGAGCGTCGATGTCGATCTTCCGTTGCACTGTGACGCGGCTGGATTGCATCTGACGGCGAAACGCGTCGAGTACATCTTCCAGAACGAGACGCATAGATACCGGGACCGGACTTTCTGAGTCGCGATAGAACGCCAAAGTCTGTTTGGCGATATGCCGCACCCTGGCCATCTCTTCGTTAGCAATGCGCGCCAGTCCCCGCGCATCGTCATCGAGCGACGGATGATCGCGAAGAAGGTAAAAAACGTTCGTTACCGTCTCGAGGGGATTGTTAATCTCATGCGCCATAATTGCGGCCATTTGTCCCATCGCTGCGTTCTTTTCGGAATTGCGGAGAGACTGCTCGAGACGCTTGCGCTCGGTGACATCACGAACGAAGCACCGGGTATGAATAAACTTCTCATTTTCCCAGAGCCCATTCGAGTGGATGACGACCTGCTTTATGGAACCGTCTCTGCAACGAAGTTCTGCCGGAAAGTCGTAGATGTCTTCCCGCCGCATCAGCTTCGTCCAGAAATCCTCGAAGACATGCTGGTGAACGTGGAATTCACTGAGTTGGTGGCCTACGTACTCCTCCGCCGGATACCCCAGAAAATTCAGCAACGCTTTATTTGTCCACAAAATAGTCTGATCGGGACCCACTTGCTGGACGCCCTCTACCGCGTTCTCGAGGATGTCGGTCAACTCCGACTCGCGGCGCTGCAAGGACTTCTGAGCCTGCTTCCGTTCCGCCCTCTCCGTCTCGAGTGCTCGCGCTTGTTGCTGCAGATGGGAGATGTTACGGAGGCGAGCCTCGTCGGTGATCAGTTCCGTATAGCTTTCACTGGGAATCACGCTGGAGTGCTCCGCGCAGACTTTCAGGAACGGCTCGCTATCCGCCTCAGAGCCGAAACTTCCAATCGGATAAGCGCAGCGGAGAGAGAAACTGTGCGTCTTGGCCAAATCGTTCCACAGCTGTTCCAGATAAATCGCGGCCTCACGCTTCCCTTGAGCCCACAATAGACTGACCATTTCGCCGAATGCGACGACGCGCGACTTCCCGCCTTCAGATGCCGCTTGGGCCTGAGTGACGATGTCGCCCATAAGTTTGGCGAACCGCGCCGCATCCGGCCAACCGTCCACACTGAGCTTCGCCAAGGTCTCGGCTGCATCGAGCGCGATGTACCGGCCGTGCATCCCGGCTTTCAGTATGTCGAGACCGCGAGTCTTCAATCTTTGTGCCAGCGCTTCGCGATGCGCCTTCGTCGCGATCACGATAGCAGCATCACCAGACCCCAGAGCGGTCCCCACCAGCCTGCTAAGCCCGTCAATCAGCGATTGGTCTTCGGCATAGAATTGAACGGAGTGTCCGTGAGATTCGTGGTCGCCCCAGTTCGCCACTGGAGCAAGCGGCGCAGAATCAGAGGCAGGAGTATTCATCGTACTCATGTCAATTGTCCTCAGACAAACCCAGTCTGCAGCAGCCTTTCCATGGAAGAAAAGCTCGCTGTTCCAAAATGCAGACCGATGCCCGAGATTATTCCAATTGTGGGAATCCTGGTGAATACAGCGAATCCTGTACCGATTTCTCAGTGCAGAACGATTACGGCGTTCGACCAGCGCGGGGGAGTTAGGCAGATAGGCCGGGCCCAGATCGAGCAACGATCTCGCCGTTCGAGGCATCTCGAATGAAATGCTCGGCGGGGCTAGCGGCGACTAAGACCTCGAGCTGCTGTTTCGCCTCTTCCAGAGTCGCAATCTGCATAATCCATAACGGACTGCCGTCGTCGAGCTTCTTGAAGATGTCGTAACCCAAATTCATACTCGCCTCAACTGGACGCTTAATTCAGATGTTCTGGCAAGTGCCACTAATTGTCCGGTCGCGTGATTGACTCGCAGATTCTACATGACAACCTATTGGCAGTCTGTCTAACCTTGAACAGACTCAACATTTTCTACGAGTTACAAAATGAAAGGCGGACGCAATCCTGCCAAATGCGAGAGCTGGCATCGCAGAAGGAAATGAGTCTGAAAAGAACAAGTCAGCGCTCCATAATCATAATAACGAGGGCTACATGGAAACTAGGAAACGGGCCGATAGGGCGAAAGCCATCTTTCCGGTTGGACTACCCGCATCCAGGCTTGTGCACTACAAAGCGGGCGCAACGATCTTCTCCCAAGGCGACAAGTGCACGGCCGTTCATTGCATCAAGCAAGGCGTCGTGAAATTGACGCTGGTCTCCAGGCGAGGCAGGACCGGGGTTCTTGGTTTTCTGGGTCGGGGCGATTTCTTTGGCGAAAACTGCATTAGCAACCGGGCCTTTTATTCGACTTCAGCGGTCGCCGTGGTGCCCAGTTCGATCATGGTGATTAGCCGGGACAGGATGCTGAGGGTGCTTGCGGAGGAACCGTCTGTTTGTTCCCGGTTCATCATTTACCTGCTCGCGCGGAATCACCGGATCGAGCAAGACCTGATTGATCATCTATTCAACTCAAGTGAGAAGCGGCTTGCTCGAACCCTCTTGTTACTTGCCGAATACGAAATGGGAAACACAGATATATCGATCATGTCGAATGTTAACCAGGATACACTCGCGGAAATGGTTGGAACGACGCGCCCACGGGTGAATTTGTTCATGAATAAATTCAGAAAGTCGGGTTACATCCACTACGACAAAAATGGCCGACTGGAAGTCTATAAATCACTGGCGGAAGTCCTGGATGACTGATCACGCGACACTTGACCACTTATCTTACCGGCGACGTGACGAAAGGTCTCGCGCAGCTCGGGGCGTTTCGGTCACAGCTGGCGCCGCACGCTTCGTCAGCGCCCAACTTGGCTGCTATCTTGTTGAGCTCGCCTTCTGATCCTTTACCTGCAACTCGTTGACTACCTGCTGAACATTCGGAACGGAAGCCGCGACCTTTTGTGCATAAGCGCGCTTGGATTCGGAATTGACTTCACCCTTTAAGGTCACTACGCCGCTTTTGACGTTATAGTCCACGGTCTTTTTCAGCCCGTTCTGAATCAACGCAGCGTCCAAATTCTTTTCAATACCCTCGTCCAAATCAGAATTCATTGCCTTGGCATCGTTTTCCGCGCCCGGCGGTACGACGGCAATCTGGTCCGCCACCACCTGCCCTGCCGCCATCGAGTTGGCAATCGTTTCAGCTTGCGTCTTGTCGCTGTCGGATGGGACTTGGCCCGTAAGACTTACCACGCCCTTGTCCCTGTCCTGGCTCACCGAAACGCTCTTCAGGCCCGCCTGATCGAGGGCCGTTCGGATGCCGCCTGCGACGTCAGGTGATTTCGAAGAATTGGCCGAGCAGCCGCTGAGCGAACCGAATGCCATCGTGAGCATAAATATGAACGAAATGTGGTGCCGCATCTGGACGCTCCGTTGAAATGCCCGCTGAAATGAATGGCGCTACCTGGATGACTTCTTCCGGCTAGCTCGCTTTCCACCGACTATTTTCTTAACCCTCCGCAAAGCTCTAGCGGAGGCTGTTTTAACGGAGGCGCGCCGGCTTTTCGAAGAGACAGAACGGCGCTTCGCCGCAGGCTTCCGGCGAGCTGGCCGCCGGCGGGCTGCTCCGGCCGTCCCGCTCACTCTCGCGGCGACGGCCCCAAGCGTCGATCCGATGGACTCGGCCACGCTGACGAGGAAATCGTTATCTTTTGCCGCTGATTTCCGTCCGTTTTTCATTGTGTTCTCCCGTGATGATTCGGCGCGCCTCGTCCTGCGTTGACCGGTTCAACCAATTGTCGTTTCTTATTTCTTTTTCTCTTTATCTTGGGGAGCTTTTAGTACCGGGACATCTTCGCCCAGCGCAGTCGCGAGCGCGATCTGATGATCTTGTTCGTCGATCAGAATCTCGCGAATATGTTCTGCCATGGCGTATTCGCCCAACTGCTCGCACTGGCGGACTCTTTCGCGATAATTCCGGATCGTCTCGCCTTCATTGGTCAGATCGAAATGCAACATATCTGTAGCTTTCTCGGAGGTGCGGACCGGTTTCGGTTGGACCGCGGGCATTCCACCGAGATAATCAATCTGATTCGAAATGATCAGAGCGTGGCTCAGTTCTTCGGTTGCGTGCTTTTCCAACTCGCCGGCGATGTTCATGTACGCAGCGCCCTTCAACACCTGCGAATACACGACGTACGAAATAATCGCCTGGTATTCCCGAGCCAGATCCTCATTCAGCAAATCAATTAATTCCTTGCGGGTGATTTTCTTGTGCCCCTGTTGCGCCGTTTCATCCTGCATTGTGTCCTCCAAAAGTTGCTTTCGGCGACAACTATACATGCAACGAGCACGCGCACGAAGGCGCGATTGGGATTTGGCACTGGCGCGCTTCGCCCAGCCTAAACTACGCCGGAGTCTTCATTGATTCGCGATAAGCGCGTTCCCCGGCTTCTGTTGCCTGGCGTACCTGGTCTTTCACTTCACGCACTTGTTCCTTGACCTGGCGCACTCGGTCATTCACCTGGTCTTTCACGTTTTCGATCTCATCTTGCGCGCGCCGCGTCACTCTTTGCCCGGCGGCGACAGCGTTGTCCAGTCCGTCTTTAGCGCTGTTAACAAGATATTCGCGAGTTTCTCTTCCAGAACGCGGCGCAAAAAACACCGCGACTGCGGCGCCAACGCCAATCCCCACCGCAAACGCCGCAAACGATTCCGTCCATTGCATTCCTTTACTCATTTCGTCCTCCAGTTTTCGATCTGCGTGCACCTAGCTTGAACTCTCGCTAGATAACGCCGCGGAGAAACTCCGTCTTGAAAATTTCTCCGCGGAAAATTTGGGGCCTACCTTCCCGAAGCCGTACGCCGAACTTCCTCATTGGCCGTCGAAGACTCAGACGCCGATTCGCCAGTCGAAGAAATATCCTCCGCACCCGTAATCTTCATGATGTCTTTCGCCCGCTTAATGTCCTCGGACGTATCGCAGTGCACGGAGAGCAGGATACCGCCCTTCTTCACGTGTCCTTCGTAGCGCTTCGCCTCATACTCCGGGATGCCAAGACCAATGAGAGCTCCGGTGAACCCGCCAACAGCTCCTCCGACTCCGACTCCCGCCAAAGCCGCCATAATCGGCCCAGCCGCGATCAGCGGACCCACGCCGGGAATCGCCAAAGCCCCAATCCCGGCCAACAATCCAAGCGCTCCGCCGAGAACCGCGCCCGAGCCCGCTCCCGTCGCCGCGCCCTCCGGCGCCTTCGTGGATTTTTCTGTAGTAATTTGCTGCGGGCCGAAATTCTCCGGAAGCAACGCGGAAATATCAGCCGCGGAAAACCCGTTTCGGACCAACGTATCGGTCGCGTTATCTGCGGTCGACAAACTCGAGTAAATTCCAAAGACTGCGGTCTTTTTCCCTGACATATGTTTTACTCCTTTTTTAGAAATTCAAATGTCCATTCCAATCAAATGCCTATCGTGATTCGTTTGTCGGAGCACCCAGACTATTGCCATTCAACTGGAGAGGCCATACGGCGAAGGATGTAGAATCCGTCGTAGCTTGCGGTACAAAGGACAGGGCCACATGACATTTCAGAAGTTGGGATAATTTACCAACCCGGACAAACGCCCCGCTATCCTAGTTTCTGTCGCGATGGGAACGTCGCTAGCGGAAAAGCGGTTAGGCTTCGACGATTTGATTTCGTACCGCGTATCGAACCAATTCGCTGACGGTATGCAACTGCAGTTTGCGCATGATATTCGCGCGGTGGGTTTCGGCTGTCTTTACGCTGATATTGAGCGACGACGCGACTTCTTTGCTGCTCTTGCCCTCGGCCAGTAACTGCACAATTTCTCGCTCGCGGGATGTGAGCCGATCTCGAAGAGATGTGGGAAGCTCCGGGCGCATCCTTCCCTCTTTGAAACTTGTCAGCATCACTTCGGTCGCGCGCGAGGTAAGAAATGGCTTGTGAGTTGCCAGTGTCTCGACGGCGATTATGAGATCGCGGTCCGAATCTGACTTTACGATATAGCCTCTCACGCCAGCCTCGAGAATATCTCGAATCAATTGATCGGAGTAATGCACCGAAAGGATGAGAATCTCGGTACTCGGCGAATCCTTGCGAATTTTTCTTGCCGCGTCCACGCCATTGAGGTCCGGCATGCTGATATCCAGCACCACGATATCTGGCTTCAGCTCTTGCGCCATCGCGACAGCCTCGCGGCCGGTATGCGCTTCTCCGCAAACTTCCCACCCTGCGTGCGACTGCAACATCCCCTTAATTCCACGTCGCATGAGATCGTGATCGTCAGCAATCAAAATACGCAGGGCTTTCATATTTGAACCCCCAGAAAGACGAATTGATTTTGGCAATTGTAGACCGGGACCATATGACACACCACGGGAAACTACTGTAGTACGTCACGTTGGTCTATAGGGGTCATCCTGTACCCCATGTCGGTTATTCCCTTAGCCGCGGTTCGGCCTAAACAAACCATGGTTCGATCGATCGGCCGTTACCTTGACTACGCACAGCTAAGACTTTTATCTACAGCAACTTCAGAATCGGGGCGAGCATCAGCTCAAACTCATTCCTTGCGAGCGGCTCTCGCCAACAACGACTTCGCGAATCGGGAAACTCGCAATGAGCGTAGTCCCGTCCGCTCGAGACCTGATTTGCAGCCAGCCACCCAGCTGCCTGAGACGCTCTCGCATTCCTCTAATTCCAACGCCCAACTGCCCGCCGCTACTATTCAGGGCTCGCAAGATATCTCCGGGTATCCCCTTACCCTTGTCGGATACTTCCAGCCGCACGATACCTGAATCCAAGGCAATGCTAACGCTTGCCGTATCGCTCCCCGAGTGCCGGAAAATATTAGTCAGGCTTTCCTGCACGATTCGGAAAAGCGTCCTTTCCTCGATTTCGGAAAGCCGGTTCGGGCCAAGCGATATCTTCAAGTCCACTTTCACTTTGCTTCTCTGCGTGAATCCCTCCACGTACCACTCGAGTGCGGATCCTAGTCCAGCGTAGTCGAGCGTCGGAGGATGCAGAAGATAGGAAAGGGTTCGAATTTCGTCGGAAGCCGTCTGCGAGAGCTGAATGGCCTCGCGGAGCAAGGCGGCGGTCATGTCGTCAACCCCGGTCACTGTCGCGCTGACCGCTGACAGGTGTATGACTAACGCGGCCAAACTTTGACCCGTGCTGTCATGTAGTTCCCGTGCGATTCGCCGGCGCTCTTCATCTTGCAATTGCAGCAATCGAGCCGAGAGATTCCGGAGCGCTTCTTCGGCGTCCTTGCGGAGCGTGATGTCATTATTGATCTCGAGAATGCCAACGGTTCGGCCGTTCTGATCGTGCTGTATCACCTGCCGGCTTGCGACGATGATCCGCTTTCCTGTCCGCGTCCGGTGAACTAATTCGCCTTCCCATGATCCGCTGTCGAAGAGCTTTTCATGCATTTGATCGAAGGGCTCGGGAAATTCTGTCTTCAGAAATTGATGAGACACGTTCCCGCATGCCTCCACCGCGCTCCAGCCATACGTTTCCTCGGCGCCCCGATTCCAGAATAATATGACGCTGTTCAGATCCCGGACGATGATGCTGTCATGGGCGAGATGCAATAGTTCGGACTGTCTCCGCAGTTCGTCCATCGCCTGCTTTTGCTCGATCGCTTGCCTCTTTTGATGATCGATATTCGTAAGCGTCAGCACTGCGCCTTCAACCGTGTTCGTACCTGTTATGTATGGCCGAACTCGTATCGCATGCCAGACGCCTCCGATGTCCGTGACTTCCTGCTCCTCGATTGCCTCGTTGGCGATGGCATCACGGATCATGCTTTCGAGTTTCGCAGACATCACAGGAGAGGTTAGATCCGCAATAGGGCGGCCTATATTCGAGGGAATTAGGCTCAGGATTTCCGCCGCGCTAGGGGTAAACCAACGAATGCGAAGCCCACCATCCACGATCACCAGGGCAACATCAACATTTCTGAGGAGATTCGAGACGTCGTCGTGATCGGAATTCAGAGCGGGGTGAAGTGCCGAGTCCAGCTTGGAGTTCAGCTCTAGATTCTGGGAATCTCGACGTTGCAGACTGGTCGCGCCCTTTTTCTTCGCTGATTTGCGGGAGATGATCTTTCTTTTGGACATTCAGCGCTCATCGTAAATCCCAAGTTCTAGTGGCCTTTCGGCAGATTCTTGCCCTGAAAGAAAGTTTTATGTTCGCTGAGTGCCTCGATCGCAGCAATCAGCCAGTTCGCCTGGGATTTTAGCAGGTAGCCGCTCGCCCCAGCATTCTGGGCTTCCTGGACCATCTGCGTCGAGTCGTGCTGCGTAAATATCAGGATCTCCGTAGCCGGAAGCGCCTTCTTCACCTCTGGTGTGGCTTCGAGCCCACTCATTTCAGGCATAGTCACGTCCATGATTATGACGTCGGGCCTTAGCTCTTTCGCCTTTTGAATTCCTTCGGCGCCATCCACCGCCTCACCTACAATCTTCCATTCCCCCCGCGTGGCCAGCAACCTTCCCAGTGCCGAGCGAACAGCTTTCTCGTCGTCAACGATCAAAATTCGAAGGGCCGCCATGTTTATTTCCGCCACATTTTATCCGATGATGGGGCACGCGAAATTGTGTCCGATTTGCAGATTATTTTTTCATTGATGATGCGCATAAATTCTCGCCGTCACGCCGGCCGAATGCCTGCGCCTGTAAGATGATGTAACCGTGAATTAATTACCCGACATTTTTTCAAATTTTACCTGCCATTTGGGGACAGCGATGAGCTCCGCGGTAGATCGGCGTGCAAACAACCGAGACAATTGGAGTTAGCCGCAGCTCTGCTCCGAGACATTGGCATCCCAATTGCGCCTCCAAAACCTGTATTTGTGAGTTTGAAGCTACTTGTTTGCATTGAACACTGAGAGGAAAAGGATGGACGTGACCTACGATATCTTCAAGGGTGTTCCTGATGATGGGCCGATTTGGATTGAAGCTATTCAAGGCCTTGACAATGCGAGAGCGAGATTAGCAAGACTAATTGAGACACGCCCTGACGACTACTTTGTTTTTGATTCGGCCAGCGCCAGAATTGTGGACGCCAGCTCTTATTAGTTACAACCAAAGTCCTTTCATCTCAAAAACATTCGACAACTGTCAAATTCTTACCGAGGTATTTGCGGAGGGCCCGGCCTTCGCTGGGCCCTCCTAACCGGGCTGGCGCATCATCGTGGTCTGCTATCCTTGGCTGCCTTGCGCATTGGCATTCTCGCTCCCGCCATCAGCGGCTTCGCCTATGCCGAATCTTCGGATTTGCTCGCGGAAACCCTGAAGTTTCTAATCAGTATCCATTTAGTGGTTTCGCTTCGAATGTCCGTTCGAGCCACCCCAGCTCGCTAATTGCACCGTTACACTAGGCTGGCATCGTCGCGTACGCCATAAAGCAAACCCTGTAGGGGTGGCCTGATCTCAGGGTACTCACAAACGCAGATGGATCGTGCAGCGGAGCATCGGCCGATTGGCCTACGCTCCGCCGCAATTTTTTCCAAACGACAAGAAGGCTAGCCGCGCGGCCTGGACTCGGTCGCGCGCGGTGCCGGCGCCTGCCTCTGTTGCATCTGCTGCGTCTGCTGGGTATGTCTTTGGACCATTTGCTGCGTCTGCTGCTGGTGCGTCTGTTCTACCTGTTGTTTCCTGGCGTCGTCAGCATTTTGCTTTGCTAGTCTTTGATGTTCCTGATCCTGCTGCTTTTGCAGTTTCTGCCGATCCTGTTGTTGCTTGGCGACCAGCTGATCCTGTTGCTTCTGGTATTTCTGGTCCGTCTTCGAGTTTCCCGTGTTAGGAGCAGCGGGGTGTTCGATCGGCGGCAAGTCGTTAGGATGAACCGCGGCGCTAGGACGAGTGGCGTTGCCCTCGGGCCGGGCGGTTTCTTCTGGACGGGCGTTGCCCTCGGGCCGCGCCGCTCCTCCCGCCGGCTTGGACGCTACTACGTCACGGTCCTTGAACGCTCCTGGCTTAGGCGTTGCCGCAACTGCCGGCGCGCCGTGATTTACAGAAAACCGTTGCTGCGGATCGCTGCGGGCCGACTGCTGGTGCTGGACTTGAGCGGCCACCGGAGGTACATGCCTTTCATGTGCAAACGCTTCTTCCTGCGAAGTCGGACGCTCGGTTATCCCACCGCGGCCGCCGTTGAAACTCACGCGGCTGGTGTTGTTAATCGTGATTCTTTCGTTGTAAACGTTGTGAATCACGGTGACATTAATGTTGTTCACCGTGCTGTTATAGAAGAAATGGCCGTGGTCCCAGCGCCCGCCTTCATAGCCATGGCCGAAATAGCCGAAGCCATAGTTGATTCCGCCGTAGAATCCAATCTCCGGGCCCCAGTAGCCTTCATAGAAAAGGAATCCTCCGTCGCCCCAACCCCAATACGCCGGCGTCCAGAAAAATCCCACTTCGGGGGCCAACACCCATGTTCCAGGTACCCAGTAATATCCCTCATCAACATCACCATAAGCCCAGTAACCAGGCGTCCAGATATAGCCGTCGCCGGGACATACAGGCTGGTCGTAAACTGGAATCTCTGGTGGCGCGATTGTGATCGACACGCCGACTTGCGCGAAACATGCCGTGGACACGAATAGCGTCGCTATTGCCAACAACACAGTACGAATAAAGCGCATACGCATCAGTTCTCCTCTCGCGGCGTCGCCGCCGGTGGCACTTGATATCACAGCTTGTATCGGTTGATTTCTAGGTTGTGTAGTTTGATCGGAATCAAATTCCGCATGGGACGCCCACGCGCGGTTACATAGGTGAAGAGTCTGGCGCTTGGCAGACCCGATTTCCATACCGTGATACCTGTATGAATTGCGGGATAGCGGCGCGGCGAAGGGGGCCGATTTTGTTACGATTAGAAATGGCCTCGAACGTTTGTTTTGTTTGATTTACGGACGTTTCTAATCGTTTTGGTGTATCGATTAGAAATGCAGCGGAACGGTGGGTTGAATCTATGGGGCCGCTGCTTAGAGGCCTCGCGTCCATGACGGAAGACCGCGGGAACTTGAGCGGCAAGATTCCTGGGGCGGCGCGATCGCATCCGTGCGTCCCTGGTTCGAGGTAGTATCTTCTAATTGCATAACGTGTTCAGTAATAGCATCGCGTTACGGATTGCGCAAGTGCGAGTCTCGTGGATGCGAGCGATTCGTTCATTTCGGGATTTTGCTTTCGAGCTCAGCCAAACTTTTCCTGGCCCCAGCGGACTCCGGAGAGTTCGGAGCAGCTTTCAAATAAATGCGAAGCTGAGACGCGGCACCGCGAAAGTCGTTATTCCCTTCGTAGATCTGCGCCAACAAGAGATGCGCCTTCGGCACGCGGTGCTCGTGGTCAGCCTCGATGGCTCTAAGAGCATTTTTCTCCGCTTCGGGTACAAGGTCCAAATGAAATTGGGCCATCGCGCTGTAGAAGCAGCCGTACACGTTCTGCACTGGATCAAGGGCGAGAGCGCGATCCGTCAGATTCAGCGTCTCATTCCATTCCTTCCTTTGCGCGGACAAATCCGCAAGGCAAAGGTAAGCCGGCGCGTACGCCGGATCAACGTGCGAGGCTTGGGAACACGCGCTCTGCGCTTCCTCCGTTTGATTTCCGGCTTCGAGAACCTGTCCCAGCAAAACCCACGCCGCCGCATATTGCGGGTATTCCTCGACCGCCTTGCGCAAGTGGCCCTCGGCATTCGCGAACTTCTTGCCCTTCACATCGCTGCACGCTTTGCCGAACTCACCCTTGGCTTTGGCGGGAACCTGCAAGGCCGCAACGCTAACGGTGGGCGCCGGTGTTCGCACCACGATCCACATCAAACATGATTCATCCGTGCGGGCGGCATCCGGGGGTTGCAACTCAGCATCGGGAAGCCCATGACCATTACCCGACTCGCTATTTGTGCCGGGAAGCACGGATGGCACACCAGCCTGTGCTCCCGACGGCTTTTGCGCATGGAGCGGCAATGACAAAACAAAAACAGCGAAGGCGAAAACGGGCAATCGTTTGGTAAGTGTTCTCACAAAGCGCTCTTACGCAGGATAATACATAACTACTGATTTACGCCGCTCGCGAGGAACCCGCCGTCCACTACAAGGATTTGTCCGGTGACAAACGATGCCGCATCCGACGCGAGAAACACCGCCGCTCCCAACAGTTCTTCGAGCTTGCCGAATCGTCCCATCGGCGTGCGCATCAACAATTCTTTTCCTCGCGGTGTACCGTCCAACAGCTCGGCGTTAAGCGGCGTTCGAAAAACTCCCGGAGCGATGGCGTTCGTCAGAACGCCGTCTTTCGACCATTCCACAGCGAGCGCCCGCGTCAGCGCGGCGACGCCAGCTTTACTCGCGGCGTATGCCGCCACTTCGTGCAAAGCCACAAAACTGTTTAGCGAAGCGATGTTTATGATCCTACCGTACTTTCGGCTCAGCATATGTTTACCGAACACCTGGCAGGCACGAAGCGTTCCGGTTAGATTCGTCTCCAGAATGTCGTTCCATTCTGCTTCCGGAAAGTCCAATGTGGGCGCACGTTTGATTTTCCCCGCGCAATTCACGAGAATTTCAACTTTTTCAAAACGCTCGATGCATGCGGCGAGCAATCGTTGTAATGAGCTTGTGTCGCGTGTGTCGGCCGGAATTCTCAGCGTGTCTCTTCCGCGTGATTCAATCTCTCTGGCGATCTCGTCCACGTTTGCCGCATTTCGCCCGGTCGCAACTACGTTTGCACCGGCATCAGCGAGCCCGAGGCTCAGCGTTCGGCCGATGCCGGATGTGCCGCCAATTACCACGGCCACCTTGCCTGACAAGTCCATAGCTCGATACATTTTGCCTGCGTCCTGCCAGCCCTATCCTAAAATCGATCTCGAGACGCCCACAACCCCAACCCAGGATTTTCGATATAGTAAACATCTTCGCCCGCTACTCGATTCCGACCCTGTTGCAGCTTCGCGGGATCGTACAAATGCGTCATCTGGCTCACTTCGCCGTATCCAAAACCCGCTTCCTCCACCTCTTCGCGAGTCAAATGCCCCGGACACCAGGTGATGCGGAAGCGTCCTTCGGATGATCCGTGAATCAAATGCGCGGCCGCGCCTAAGTCAGCGGCCAAGTCGGCATTGTCTTCCACCATCGCGAGGGTGGCGTCAGTGCCGTGATAGCCGTATTTGCGAATTAAAATATCGATTCTGGTGTCTTCGCCGAAGCGGCATACGCCCGGAGCTAAAATGATCAGCTCCCCGCCGTCTTCCATCGCCATGCGCGTGCGATAAATCGCTTTATTTCCGAGCCATGTGCTGTGAAATTCTGTCGGGTCGAGATAAACGACGGCTTTGCGAATCGGCTTCGGCATCAGGACAAAGTTTACGCGGAAACTCAGCTCCGCCGCAGCATGGAAACATTCCGAGTCGTCCCCGATAAAAAGACCGCGCACCACAGTTTCTCCCGAAATATTTCTGCCTATGACAGTCAGGACGTACACAATCCGCAGATTGTTGAGAAAATGTGAAGCCGCGTAGTTCAGCACGCGCCGCACGGGATTATCCGCGCGTCCCATGATCCGCTCCATGCCGTAGACGGCTCCCAAATAGTGACTGCGATTGATGCTATGGGGTCCGCCGGCTCCGACCAGGATATTTTTATTGTAGTTGGCCATCCCGATGACTTCGTGCGGCACGACCTGCCCTACAGACAAAATCAGATCGAATTCGCCGCGGGAGATAAGCTGGTTCACCTGGGCAGGCCATTCGTAATTTAGTTTCCCTTCGGACTGCTCGTAAATAAATTCCTTCGGAACGACTCCAATAGTCTCTACATCCTCGCGCCAATTGTGAGCGCGGAACAGCTCGCGCGGAATATTGCCAAACATTCTGGCAGTCTCGTCTGCCGACATCGCCTTGTGAGTGCCCAACGCCGGCAAGACCGCGCGCAGACTTTCACCGTAATATTCCCACGCATAACGCGTCAGTTCGCCTGCTCGCGAGGCGAGACGCGTTTTGTCCGGAGGAACCACGAGGACATTTTTGGGCGCGCCAAGCTTATCGAGCGCGGCGGATAAAAAGTCTTTCAGCTCGCTCGGAGAGAGCTCGCGATCCGGTCCGCCTTGTGCGCAATAGAGACTCATTTTTTACGCCCGGGTGTTCCCTGCTCCGATTACATTCATGCCAATGATAATCATGTACGAATCTTCGTCGTCACTGAGATTCATTTCGCGGCTCGCGGCTCAGAGCCCGTGTGAGGACTCGGAAAACAGGCCCTCAGCGGCTAAAAGCCGTACTAATTTTGCGGCACTTGCGAAGACGTAAAGAAAATAGAGCCTTTCCATACGAACTGCAGATCCCTCACTTCGTTCGGGACGACAAACTAATCTTGCGGCATGACTGAAGTCATGCCCTGCCAAAACACTGTAGTCATCACACAGACTCCTCAGTCCCTGAGGCGGGGGCCTCGGGGCTCTGAATAACGAACGGAACCTGCGGGTACATCAGCTCTTCTCAGGCCCAGAGCCACGATCATGAGAAACGCGAGTCCAACGAGATAGGAAGCCGCTGCCACTGAGAATAAAGGAGTGTAGCCGTGATGAGACTGCAGCACCCATCCCGTGCTCAGTGAAAATAGGACGGCGCCCACTGATCCTGCCATTCCTCCTATGCCGACGACTGCGCCGACGGAACTGCTCGGGAACATGTCCGACACTGTCGTAAACAGATTCGCTGACCATCCCTGATGTGCCGCCGTCGCGAGGCCCAGAATTCCGACCGCGGACCAAACCGAGGAGACCCGGCCTGCGAGGAAGATCGGCAGAATGAGGCACGCGCAGACGAGCATCGCGTATAGGCGCGATTTGGCCATCGGCATTCCCGCTTTGTTGAAAGCTGTCGGCAGCCATCCGCCGGCAATGCTTCCTGCTGCGGACAAATTGTAAATGACGATGAGCGGCAGACCGATGCTGCCGAGTCCGAGATGATAGCGAGCGTCGAAGAACTTCGGCAGCCAGTACAGATAAAAATACCAGATAGGATCGGTAAGAAATTTTGCTCCGGCGAAGGCCCAAGTTTGCCGGTAAGCGAGTAGCTTGCTCCAGGGAATCTGGGCGGTGGGCTCCGCACGGCCTTCATGAATATATTGCAACTCAGAGGGACTGACGCGCGGATGGCCGTCAGGGCTTTTATACCGCGCGACCCACCAGACGATCCAAATTGCACCGAAGAGGCCCGTGGCCAAAAAGGCTGCGCGCCAACCGAATTTTATGGTGATCCATGGGATCAAAGCGGGCGCAAATATCGCGCCGATATTCGTCCCGGAATTGAAAATGCCGGTGACGAGAGAGCGTTCTCGCTGCGGGAACCATTCCGCGGTCGTCTTGATCGCGGCCGGGAAGCTGCCGGCTTCGCCAAGTCCAAGAAAAAAGCGAGCAACTCCGAAGCCGAGCGCGGAAGAAGCCAACGCGTGCCCCATCGATGCGACACTCCAGAACCCCATGATAATGACGTAGCCGATGCGCGAGCCGAGTCTATCAACGAGGCGCCCGGCGAGGATGAGTCCGATTGCGTAGGCGAATTGAAAAGCGCCGACGATATAGCCGTATTGCGCTTCGGTCCAACCGATGGAGTGCTGGAGTGTGGGCGCGAGGAGACCGAGGACCTGGCGATCCAAATAATTAATCGATGCGGCAAAGAATAGCATCGCGCAGATCGACCATCGCACTCTGGTGAAGTGAGAACGAGGAGCGATCAAGAGATTGGAGGAATTTTCCACAGCGGACAAGTGGCGGTTGGAAGAGACTTTTCAAACACGTGACGTCCTTCCGAGCCGCTTCGAACGGCTCATTGTTGTTGCTGAGCGACGCGCAGAGTCGTGCGAAGAGAAAATCGTTGGCGCCAATGATGAGGTGAGAGGTTCAGCGTTGAGTTCCCCGAGGCAGGGCCCTCGGGGCTCTGAATTGGATATGATGCCGAATGAAAGTATGGTCATCGCGGGTTCTCCTCGGAATCACAGCGCGCATCCCCGCGGCTGAAGCCGGAGGGATTGGAGCACGAACCTTTTCGAAGCGCTGAAGCGCTTCCCCCGCATAAATGCGGGGGCTCCCACCGTTACTATGCGACGACACGGAAGCAGCACCGCGGCCGCAGCGATGCAGCCCCCGGGCTGCCACTCGCGGATCATGCCGTAGCTCACGACACATTCCGTGGCTGATCCGTTCGCGCTGCGAACTCTTATACCACGAGTGTTTTAACTTCGATGGAAGCGCGCGTCAACCTGCGGCGCTAAGACGGAGGCGTGCTCCCCGTAGGAATTCTTGCGGAACCGCGGCGGCGATGTTGATTACTCGGTTCAGCATGCGCGCGAGGACCGAGAGATACGACAGCCCGAAGCGTATTATCGAATTTACGGTGATACGTTGGCATGGCGCAAAAGCTGAAAATACTGGTTTCACTTCCGACCCGCGAGAATGATTTCCAAATAGAGCAGGCGCGATCCGCAGAACAGACGGCGCGCACGCTTGGGATCGCCGCGGAGATTTCCTACGCGGATAACGACGCCGTGAACCAGAGCACGCAAATCCTGAAGGCGCTGCAGCGCGATCCTGAGACGCGCCCCGATGGTATCGTCTTTGAACCTATCGGCGGCGACGCTCTTCCACGAGTGGCCCGAGTGGCGCGCACAGCCGGAGTGGGTTGGGCTGTGTTGAACCGCGCTCCGGAGGACATTGCAGAACTGCGTAGCGGCGCGACGGCACCCATCTTTACGATCACCTCAGACCATCTCGGGATTGGACGGATTCAAGGGCAACAATTTGCTGCCTTGCTGCCGGATGGCGGTTCTGTTCTTTACATCGAGGGCCCTTCGCAAAGCTCGTCGGCAAATAAACGCACCGCCGGCATGCTAGAAACCAAACCTCCGAATATTCGAGTGACGACGCTGAAGGCGCGATGGACCGAGGAGAGTGCGCAGCGGGCCGTTCGTTCCTGGTTGAATCTGGCTACGTCGTCGAGAGCGGAGTTTGGTCTTGTCGGTGCACAAGACGACTCGATGGCCATGGGGGCGCGCAAAGCGTTTGAAGAAATTCAGACGGGCGAGGATCGCGATGCGTGGCTGAGCTTGCCGTTCACTGGCTGCGATGGTGTGCCGAAAGGGGGCCGAAAGTGGGTCGAACGCGGACTCCTGGCTGCGACGATCCTGATCCCTCCGCTAACAGGACAAGCGATTGAAATGCTCGCAAGAGGGATTCAGAGCGGAGTGCAGCCGCCCCAGACTTCGGTGACGGTATCCGTTTCGATTCCTAGCCTGTCCGAACTGGCCGCCGCAAGCAAAGCATAGACTGGGAGCGATCGTGCATGCCGTCGATTTTCCATCAGAGCAAAATGGGTTTTATGCCGGTGAGTTCACAAAAGTCGCGCAACGCGGGATAGAGATCGACGCCATAGCCGAGGCAGGCGTATTCGTTGGTCCAGTTCTGAATTAGGGCATCGATATCGCAATGAGCGGTGACAAATCCGTGCGGCCAGAAAGGAATTCCGCACTCGTTGAGGCGGCGATCGATTTGATCGGCCGGCGGCTCAAAAATACTGCAGCGCGTGATGGCCATTTGAAAGATTCCATTCACCCGGCCTAGCCGAGCGAGAACGCCTTCGCCAACTTTGCAGATTAGCTTCACGGATACGCCACCAGCTTTACCTTCCGTTGGAATTCCGTGCGTAGCGAAACCTGCAGGGCCTAGTTTTCCCGCCAATGAAGGAGGGCATGCACCGTCCCCAATTATTTTTATTTCTTTCGTGCGTTTGTTGATGTGCTGAAGGTCTCCGTAATAGACGGGTTCTTTGCTCAGTTTGGCAAGGAGAAATACCGTGAGCGCGGTGTTTAGATCGCCGAGAGTCGAGGTGCCGTGACCATCTTCGAGCATCATGCTTTGCGCAAAACATGTTGCCGCGTAATCATCGCTGAGGCCGGGGAATGATTGGATGGTGTAGAAATCGAATTTCTCAGCTTCCACTACTTGTTTGAGGGCGAGATAGAGGCGGATTGATTTCTCGTTGACGATTGATTTTTCTGGCGGTGCACCGAATAGTTTATTTAGGCGCGGTTCGAGTTCGAAGATTTTCAGCGGCGAGATGCGTTCGGCCGTTTGGATGAGCTGGGCCGTGTCGCGCGAATCGATGTCCACGCCGAACATTCGCATCCATTGCGATGGGTCGGACGCGCCGCAGGTTTGGCCCATGCCGCGGCCGCCAAAGACTCCGACTGTGGCCATGTTGAGAATATTTTTCAGATGCGCGGCGCGCGAATAGCTGACAATCGCTTCGATAGTCGCGCAATCGTCCGCGCTGCCGTAGACGAATTTATGCGGAACGCCGATTTCAAGTAATCCGCCGTGCATCACGAGGCCGCCGACGGGCCGCCAGCCCTGCGAGCCATCATGCGCCCACAACAAGACTGCTTTACCCGATGCGGCAAAGTCACGAATCGCGCCGACTAGATGCGCGGCCCAGACCCACGTGCCGGAAAACAGGATTACGGCGTCGACCGCGTCGTTCGATTTCAACGCCTTCAGCGCGGATTTGGCTTCTTCTTTGCTGGCGACGATGACATCGTGCTCGACAATCTTTAAGCCGGCCGCAGATAGCGCGTTCTTGGAACGTTCGATGATTGCATTGTCGATGAACGGCGTTCCCATCGGATCTTTCAAGCCATTTTTGTGAACTCCGTAGACGATGAATCCCACAGTTGGCTGAATCACTGTTTCGCCTCCTCGGATTGCGTGCGAGAATTTTCGTCACGAAATGCTTTCAAGGCCGCGCATAGGCGACGGTATTCCTGCACTTGACGCGCGTACGAAGCTGCAAGATGCGCGTCAGGCTCGACGACTTCTTTTTCGCGGACGACGAGATCCACGGCATCCGCGATGTTTGAATAAACTCCGGCGGCTACGCCCGCGAGGATCGCGGCGCCCTGGCAAACGGCTTCATCGTATTGCATCACATGCAAGCGGCATCGCGTGATTGAGGCTCGCAGCTTCAGTCCGAGGTGCGAATGCGTCCCGCCACCGCTGACATATAGATCTTCAAATTTGCCATTTGCGTCTTTGAGAATTTCGGTAACTTGCGCGAGCTCGCAGGCAATTCCTTCGAGGATTCCTTGATAGATTTGGCTGCGACTGGAGCTCGAACTGAGGCCGAAAATTGTTGCGCGGGCGCGAGGGTCGAAATCAGGATTGCAGGTTCCGATTAGATGCGGGGTGATGCAGAGGTTGGTCGGGACACCTGTGCATTCTGATTCGAGCTGCGAATATTGATCGGCTTCCCTCGTCGCCGTCTTCGAGTTTTCAGGCAGTGAGTCGCGACCGTAAATAAGATCGTGAAACCACTGAACCATGATCCCCGATGGGAAATATGCGAGCGTAAGAAACTTTCCGGGAACAACGTGGCAGTACGAATTCAAGCTCGCAGCAAAGGCGGCTTCTCCCAAGCTCGGCTCATCGGATGCAACGACGGGGCATTCGTAGGTCCCCATTGAATCGGAGACGCGCCCGGATTTGATGACTCCTACGCCCAAAGCTCCGCAGGCTTGATCGTGGCCGCCAACGACGACGGGCGTGCCGGTGTTCACTCCGAGAGCGCTCGCGGCTTCTGCGTTCAATCTGCCCGCAATCGTGCCCGCCGGAACTGGAAGCGGAAGTTTAGCGGGCTTCAATTCGGCTGCATGCAGAATTTCATCGGACCAACGATCGTTCATTATGTCGAAGGCAAGGAATCGCGAAGCGAGGGAACTTCCTATGTACGGCGGAAGCCCAAGTCTCGCGTGGATGAAGTCCGTGACGCTCAAGAAACGCGCGGCTTTGGAATAGATCCCGGGACGATGCAGGCGCAGCCAGAGAATCTTAGGTATTGGGAACATCGGGTGGGCGACGAGTCCGGTGATCCGGAAAATGCGACGTGCTCCGATCGCGTTATCAATCCATTTCGCTTCAGGGGTGGCGCGGTTGTCGATATTCAGGATTGCAGGATGAATTGCTTCGTCGTGCGCATCCACTGGAATGAACGTCTCGCCGTGGGAGCTCAGGCAGAGAGCCTGCACGGGATCGCGAATCAGATCGCGCGCGACATTGTTAGATGCACCGCCAGTTATGCTGCTTGTTACATCGCGAGACGTCTGGCATACCGCATTCCAGAAAATGGCGGGATCCATTTCCGCGAAAGTTGGCTGCGGGAAATCGGGCGAATAGCGGCATACACTTCGCGCAATCACTGCGCCTGACGCCGCAAATATGACGGCTTTGCATTGGCTTGACCCGATGTCTATAGCGAGGAGGCTCATTCAAGGCACTTACGAAGGCGTTCAGAAAGTTTTAGCACAGGACGGGCGAAGTTCGGCGGGGTTCTTTCATCTCTTGGCGGGAGAAACTTCGCTTTCGTTCAGAGCCGAGCGAGCGTCTTGCAAGAATGCGAGCATATCGTCGGCCTGAAATACATTTCGTCCGAAGAAAACTCCCGCGGAGCCGGAGGCTGCCACGCCGTGGATGAGCGCGAGAGCCTCCGCATCGGACGAGTAGCGGCTGCCGCCAAGAACGAGAATCGGAATGGGGCAATTGTCCACGACGCCGCGCATGGTTTCGGGATCGCCGGCATAATCCGTTTTTACGAGGTCCGCGCCAAGCTCGGCGGCCATTCTAGTGTGAAGCTTCAGCCATTTTGGATCGGAAGGATTCTTGACGCTCTTGCCGCGCGCCAGCGTTTCGATGATCAGGGGCATGCCGATCCGCTCACACTCGCGTGCTACTTCCGCGTTACGCGCGACTTCTTTCGTTTCGAAATCGGCGTCGCCAGTGCCAACGGCGAGATATGTGATCACTGCGTCCGCGCCGTGGCGCATTGCGTCTTCAGGCCGCGCCAGGAGGCAGCTACGAAGATCACCAGATTCGCTTCCGCCGGGCGTGCCCCACAGAGTCGTCCAATCGATTCGCGCGATAATTCCGGGCATCGAGGGCCCGAGAAGTGAATCGAGGCAATTCTGGAAAAGGCCCAGGTTCAGCAAAACGGAATCAACGCCGGCTTCGGTGAAACGTCTGACTTGGTCCGCGGGATTTTCGGTGCCCGGAATAGGCCCCAACACGATCGCGTGATCGAAAGCAACGACCAAGGATTTCCGGCCAGGCCGAATGATTCGATTCAGCCGGATTTTTTTTCCGCAATCACTCACTGAAATGCCTTTCGCCGCTGGTTTAGTGCAAGCGCGTGCCGATTGTCAATCATTCGGGTGAACGTAGCGGCGCGGAGGCGAAGTCTGCGTCTCACCGCTGACTGTAACGGAGGCGTTCTTGTCTGCGGGGATTCCGTCCACGCCGTCCACGCGCAAATGGACTTCGTATTTTCCTTCACGCGTGTAGGCATGCGCAACTTTGCTTCCTTGAACGACGACTCCGTCGCCAAAATCCCACAGATAATCGGCCGCGGGAACTCCGTCGCTCGCGGCATTCGCAGAAAAATTGATCGTTTCGCCCATCGTGGCTTGCTTGGGAGAATTCACGGTGATCGAAGGCGCAGCCGCGGAGATGGAGCCATCAATGATTTTGATCAATTTAACAGAGCGGCCTGACTGGTTATCGAGCTTCAACGTTTCACCCTCTAGCGTGATGCGTTGATTCCCATTCAGCACATCGTACAACTCATACGGGTGCCCCGCGGTGAACTTCAATCCAGAAAGAGTGACGCTGTGAGATTGTGGCTGATCGGTCCAATTGAATACCGCCAGCATGGACTGCCGACGATCCTCGTTCAAAAGCACGATGCTCGGCTGCTTATCTTCCGCGCTGTAGCTCAAGAGATCGAGTGGAACGGCGGCGCGACCGAGCTTGGCGATTTGCAAGAGATCCGAATTTTCGACCAGGGCGACACGATCGGGATCCGCGCCGAGGGTCGGGAGGTCATCGCCGATTTCGAACATTCCCCCGGATAACGCCGCTAGAACAATGGAGACTTGCGCTTCGTTGAGAGTAAGAGCGGCCGGATTCGGATGCTCGTCGAGAATTTGTTTTGAAACTGTGAAGGCGTCTGGATCGTTGACGAAGAAATTTCGATTCATGTAGTAGCGGGCAAAAATTCCGGGAGCGGCGTCGAGGCTATGGCTAAATGAGTGTCCGGTATCGAGCGACACGCGCCCTTCATTGACGATGCCGACGACGTTGAGCATCGGGCTGCCGTCTTTGTCGAGTAACACATCTTCGCCAACGGTTTTTCGAATCACCTCGAGGCCGATTCTTTGCGCTTCGAGGGCCGTGGTGTGGGGCCGGTGGTAGTAGCCTTCGATCGCGGTGGTGTCCATGAAGTCGAGCTTAATGTAGCGAACGCCCCAATCGCGAACGAGTGTTCGATAGGTTTGCCGCAAATAATCTTGCGCGGCGGGATTTGTGGCGTCGAGCACGAAGATGTGGTCGGGAATGCCTTCCTCCACATCGCCTACGCCGATTGGCTCTCCATGAGCGTTGTGGACCAGCCAATCTTTGTGGTTTTGGTAAACCCAACTGCGATCTGTGGCTTCGAAAGGCGCTGTCCAGATTCCCTGCGTCAGTCCGAGATGTCCAATTTCATGCTCGAGATCAAACATTCCGTTCCGGAAACGCATTGCGTCTGGCGTGGCGTATTCGCCGCGGGCGTACTGGTAGCCTTCGTCAATGTGGAAATAGTTGTAGCCGAACGATTTCAGATGCTGAGCGAGCCATTGCGCGTTGGTGAGGACGTCGCCGCTGGTGATTTTGTGGTAGAAGGCCGTCCAACTCCACCAGCCGAGCAGGTTGTCGCCGGTGACGCGGGCGTGGTGCAGTTCGCGAATCGCGGCGCCGTACGCTTCGAGTTGGGAGTGATAAACGTCGCCTGCTGCGAACATTAGGCGTTCGGAGTTCATCGCGGCGCCGGGAGCGATCGGGAGGCTTAACTCGATGCGATTTTCGGCCGGCGCATTTCGGAGGCCGGATTCTTCGTCGGTGGATTGGATTTCGGTGGTTCCGGTCGAGTCGACGGTGAAAGAAGCGATTTGGGCGCCGCTCGAAGAATCGGACCCAGATTTCAAATGAAGGATCGTGAGAAAGCGATCGGAGGTTAGCGCTCCGAAGAAGAGGCTTTGTCCGCTGTTTCGGTTATAGATGAGCTGGCTTCCGACGCCGAGGTGCAGGCCATTTGCGGCCTTTCCGAGATCGAGGATTTGAAATGGGGGCCAGTCTTCGCTGAAACTGTCGGATAGTATGCGGTCGGAGCTTTCATTTTCGCCCAATCGGATTGGCTGGTTGCCAATCGCCTCGACACTTCGGATTGTTTGAATTTCTACAGTTTTCGACCCTTCATTTCGGACTTTCACTTCGATATCGCCGTACGGTTTTACGTCGTAAAGGCGCACGACGTACGTGAGGCTTGCGCTGTTTTTCATTCCAGTCGAAGTGACGGTGATTTGATGGCCTGGGCCAAGAGCATCTTCGAACTTCGATTCGGATATTTGGTGAGTTGGGAAATCGGAGGACTTGATCCAGCGATGATCGACCTCGGCGGCTACGATTGCTTGAATCGCAGGGTGTTGCGAGCCGACGGCTTGGATCGAGTACGAACCGTCACCGGAGTGAACCGTCACGGACATGTGCGAATTTCGCAGCGAGGCATCCTGAGCGCTCACTGCTGACGAGAACAGAACGAGCAGGCTCCCTACCTGCAACACCCCGCTTGGTATCCGCCGTTTCCAGTTTGAATTGAACATTTGCGCGCCGCAGCTTTTTTAGAAGTAATACTTCAACGCAAACTGAATAAATCTCGGATCGCGAGCGCCCTGCGCAAATCCGAATTGCGGAGTGCCGAACTCCAGAGGCTGCGGCTCTTCGCTAATCTCACCGACGGGTTCGAACACTGGGTTGACGTGATTCCAGATATTGAAAAATTCGGCGCGAAATTCGACGCGCATCTGTTCACGTATAGGGAAAAGCTTGAAGATGGATAAGTCCCAGTTTTGAAAGCCGGGACCGCGAACAATGTTCCGGCCGGCATTGCCGAACGTGAATGGAATCGTGTTGTCCACGAAAGCGCAGGTATTGAAAGCGGTACCCGGCATGCATGGAGTTCCGTTCGGATTGGCTACAACGTTGGGACGCACTTCGTAAAAGCCGACGCCTCCGCCTCCGTCGCTCGTCGAGACATTCGTGACGGAGTCCGTAATGGTAAACCAATTCCCAGTCGAAGCCGTGGTAATGCCGGCGACTTGCCAATTTCCAATGATTTGGTTCATCAGACCTGTGGCATTGCCAGCAAATTGTTTTCCGTTACCGAATGGCAATTGATAGATGTAGCTGATCACAAAACGGTGGCGCACATCGAAATCGGCATTGCCATACTCTTCGAACGGGTAAAGTTCATTGCGAAAATCGCCGTTATTGAGCGAGCCTAACGCGGCGCTAGAGGCGTCGTCCAGTGCGTGAGCGTATGTGTAGGACGCTTCGAATTGTAGTCCGTGCGAAAAGTTTTTTTCCATTCGCACTTGCAAAGAATTGTAATTGGAGAAACCGTCGGTCCTCAGCAGGTCGATTGGGGTGTCGAAAACTTCGTTGCAGTTGGGCGGGAAAACGGAATTGTCGCACATCTGCGCGGGGCGGCGCGGCGCGGTAGGGCAATTACCGGGCGTGTTAGGAGCAGTAGTGCAGAACGCCACGTTTGGCTGCGCTTGGTTCCCGTTGTAAAAATTGTAAAGGTCGGAACCATGCGAACCTGCATACGAGATTTCGAGAACTGTTTGGCTCGGCAACTCATACTGAAATCCGAGGTGCCACTGCTGCGTGTAAGGGGTGCGCACCTTTGGACTGACTGAAAACAGGATCGGCGTGTTGGGATCCGTCAACGCATTCGATGGGAAACCCTGATAGAACATGTTTAGTCCCGGAATCGAGCAATCTCCGGCAGCCGCGCTTGCCGACGGATTGAAACATGGCGGGCTATACGAATTCGTTACAAAGAAGGGCGGATTGAAGCCGGGACTTGGATTGGAATATGGGCCGTTTTCCTGTCCACCGTAGAAAATCCCGTAGCCGGTTCGCAGCACGAGCTTGCTCGTAATTTGATAAGCGAGGCCGAGGCGCGGAGCAAAATTGTTCAGGTCCGGCGAGATCAGACCGGGGCTGCCATTTCTGACGATAGGAATATTCGCGGCCAGGAATGGCGTGAGTTGGGCATTTTGTCCTGAGGGCACGACAAGAGAGTCATTCGAAAAATCAAAAGTGGCCTGCTCGTTTCCCGCGGCCTTAATGGTTGTGAACAGCTCGTACCGCAAGCCGAGATTCAACGTCAAGCGGTGTGTCATCCGAAAATCATCCTGCGCATACACCGAGTAAATTTGCCGATGATAGTCAACGTTGTGCGTATTTGTGATTTGTCCGAAGTCCGGAACACCGAGCAGGAATGTAGCGAAGGCCTCGCCGCCGGTGGTGGGCGCAGCGGGGTTATCCGTGAAGTCGCTCGCGAAATTCACCGTGCCGCGGGCGGCCGACGGCTCAAACAGAGTGAATTGCTCGTTGCGGATTTCGGTTCCGAATTTCGCTGAGTGACGGCCATGAATCCATGTCAAATTCTCGGTGACGACATAGCTATTTTGCTTTTCAATTGCAGGAAGAAATCCTGCGCTGCCGATGGTGGCGGTGCCATCGTCAATACTGATTTGCGGCAGGCCGCCGAGATCGGGGCCATATGGAACTCCCGGATAGCCCAGTTCCGCTGAAACGTTCTCGTTGGCGTTGAGCTGCAACCGGTGGGAATTGATGCGGTTATATCCGAAACGGAATTCGTTGACCAGATTCGGCGAGAAAAGATGCGTTTCGCTGATGGCTACGCTGTGGAAGGTGTCGTCCTCGATTCCATCGGAGAACGCTCCGCCATCCAATGCGTTTTGGAAAGGAGATGGCGTAAAACTTGGCTGACCTTCGTAGCTAAACCGGCCGAACAGGCTGTCTTTATCAGAAAATTTGTGATCGATACGAACATCAAAATTGTTGCGGCTGGCGGTGCGATTCGGGTCCACAAGGTAATTCGACCCGTTTACGTTTGCGTTGGGCGCCGGAAAGAGCGCTGAAAGGCGGGCCGCGAGTGGGTCGATCGAGTTTGAAGGAAAAATGTTCGTGGGATTGCCGGACGCATCCACGCCGATGGGCGTCCCGCAGAAGCCGCTGGGATTCAGAGCGGAAAGTCCTGCCATCCGCGAGTTGAAGATTTCGCCAACAAATGTGGGGTTTCCGCTGCAGTCAACAGCGACTTGACTGGTGGGATTGCCGTTCATGTCCACGGCCATCGCCGGGGTATTGGTGAGAAAGCTGGAAAAGTCACCTCCAATTTCCGCCGGCGTAGGGACAAGCGAGAGTTGCGGCAGAGCCTGGGTGATGCGAAGACCTTCGTAGTCCACGAAGAAGAATGTGCGATCTTTGATGATCGGGCCGCCGAACGTGGCGCCAAATTGGTTCTGGTGGTATCCCTGCCGGCTGGTATCGAATGCGTTGCGTGCATCGAGTGCGTCATTCCGGAAAAACTCGTAGACGTCGCCATGGAAGCTGTTGGTGCCCGATTTCATTACGGCGTTGAGAATTGCCCCGTTTCCTCGACCAAATTCTGCGCTGTATGCGTTGGTTTGGACTTTGAATTCCTCGATTGCGTCTACGGAAGGCTGAATCACGTATGCCTGGCCGGTGAGAACGTCGCCGAGGTTGGAGTTGTTGTCCACCCCATCGAGCAGGTAATTGTTCTGAAGAGCGCGGGCGCCATTCGAACTGAAGCCGTAACTGGTTTCCACGCGAGAACCCGGCTCGCTGGGGACAACTCCCGCACCCAGCAACGCGAGCTGCGCATAGTTACGGCCGTTGAGGGGGAGCGTGATTGCTCTGTCACCGCTAATGACTTGGCCGAGGTCGGAAGTTTCGGTCTCAAGCAGGGGACTTTGCGTGGTGACGGTTACAGTTTCGTTCGCGCGGCCTACTTGAAGGGTAACGTCGGCGGAGATGTGCGCTTGAACTTCGACGACGAGCGGACCGGCAACGGCGATTTTGAATCCGGGGTTCGCGACGGTCACTTTGTAGCGGCCGACTTTTAGCGGGCTCACTGTGTATTCGCCCGCGTCGTTACTGACCGTGTCAACTTCGGTTCCGCGATCCACATCCGTGACTCTGACTTTTGCGCCCACTACAACCGCGCCCGAGGGATCTTTTACCGTCCCCGAGATTGCGCCCGTGTCTTTTTGCGCCCACGCGCTTGCACAGGGGAAAAGAAACGCTAGAAGCAACGTGACAAAAAGTCCGAGCGGAAGCAGCCTTGCGGCGCGCGAAGGCCGCTCGGGCCTGATTGTCGAAGCGTCTCGACGTAATGAAACACTGCGGCTATGGTCGATCACTGGTAACCCCCACCCAGAATCATTATTCGGCCCGTCAATGCCGCCGGAATTGAGGCGGACATGGCGTTCCACCCAGAAAAAAACACCCCAGTCGCACAGCTAATTAGCTCCAATATGTTCATTTGTCAACTTTTTTCATCGAAAATGATGTATTTTGCACTTTTACGATTCATTTGGGACGGTTTGTGGCACAATCCGGCTGGTTTCTCGCCGAAAGGAGCGATGGGGCGCTGATGAGTCTGTTAGCCGAGGAACGGAGATTTCGCATTCGCGAGATTCTATCTCGCGAGCGAACCGTCACGGCCTCCGAATTAATTCGCACACTTGAAGTCACCGCCGCCACGATTCGCCGCGATCTCGCCGCTTTGGAAAAAGAAGGAGTGCTGGTTCGCTCGCACGGCGGCGCCGTTTCTCGCACATCGAGCACGAATTTTCAACCTTCGTACGAAGCTCTTGGCCGGAGCAATCGAGCTGAAAAACAGGCGATTGCCCGAGAGGCAGAGCGATTGATCCTGGATGGCGAGACTGTTTTTTTGGAAGGCAGCACGACCGTTTATGAATTGGCGCGGCGCTTGCTTCATCGAAACAGGCTCACGGTAATCACGAATTCCCCGCCGATTGTGGAGGAGCTTCAGCGCAGCCAGCATGTTTCCGTCATTTCGACCGGAGGCGAACTTCAGAAAGATGTTTTTTATCTTTCTGGCGTCTGGGCGCAGCGCGCGCTCGCGGAGATACGCGTTGACAAAGCGGTGATGGGCGTCAGCGCGATCGATCCCAGCTACGGAATTTCCACCGCGAGCCAAGCCGAAGCACAAATCAAGAAGATGATACTGAAGGCAGCGCGCGTTAGCATCGCCGTCGCGGATCACAGTAAATTCGGCAATCAGGGATTCGCTTATGTGGGACCCGTGACGGATATCGACATTCTGGTCACGGATTCCGCCGCGGACCCTAAATATCTTCGGCCGCTCCGTGAAGCGGGGGTGGAGTTGATTCTTGCTGATGTGCGGAAGCTGCCGACGGAAGCGAATGGGAATGAGCGGGGTAAAACTCGCGCGCGTTCAGGCGCGGCAAAGCACTGACGAGATGAACTTCGACTTCAAAAGAATCTTGTTATTGTCATTGGGTGGCGGCGGATTGATGGTCGCGGCCTTCTCATTGAGCCAATCTAAAGTTCCCTCGGTATCCGCGGTGAGAGCGACCGATCGATCACCCGGCGATGAGCTGCAGGCTTTTGCGGCGATGGAGCCGATTGATACACACGTTCACGCGTTTAAGAGCGATCCTGATTTCGCCGATCTGATGGTGCGCCTGCGATTGCATTTGCTGGACATTTGCGTTGCCGATACGCAAGGTATTTATGGTGATCTGAGCGTCGAAACCGCGCGCGCCAGCCACTTCGTTGAAAGCAGCCATAACCATGCAAGACTATGCGTCACCTTTAATCCGTTTGGCTACCAACAGAAAGATTTCGCCGAGAAGACCGTCGAGCAAATTCGTCGGGAGTTCGCTCAGGGCGCCATCGCGGTGAAAATCTGGAAGAACATCGGGATGGAAATAAAGACCCCTGATGGACGGTACGTGATGCCTGACGATGCCGCTTTCGAACCCATCTACCGGGAAATCGCGGCGGAAAATAAAACACTCGTCGCTCATGTTGCCGAGCCTTCGTCGTGTTGGCAGCCGCCCAATCCTGAAAGTCCGGATTATGACTACTACAAGCAAAATCCTGAGTGGTACATGTACCTCCATCCCGATCATCCTCGCA
>PMAA01000188.1:30940-31072 GCA_003152355.1 Acidobacteriota bacterium
ATATTTGATGATTCAGCCGAGACGGAAAGTGCGAAACTTCCTTATCAAATATCGGGACAGAGTGCTGTATGGCACCGACCTCGAATTCCTCAATGATGAGTCCACAACTGACGCGCTAAAGGACTGGCAAGA
>PMAA01000219.1:0-153 GCA_003152355.1 Acidobacteriota bacterium
CTCTAACCGAAAATCGGATAGAGATCGGGAGAATATCAAAGTGAATAGAAATCGTTCTCTGTCTCCGGTGCTTTGCCTTTTCCTCGTTGTGATGGGCGCTCAAGCTGCGAGCAAACAGGAGTCTGTGCTTCAGGCGAGACTGGACACCGGATA
>PMAA01000219.1:174-4406 GCA_003152355.1 Acidobacteriota bacterium
GCACATGGCGTTTCGCGGATGCTCGGGTATGACGGCCGACCAGACGGCAGCCATCTACGCGCAGCTGGGCGGTAGAAACAATGCAGACACGCAGCAGACCATCACGCAGTTCTTCGCCACCGTTCCAGCGGCGGATCTCGACGTTGCTCTTCAGGCTCAGGCGGCGTGCCTGCGCGGTATCGACGATTCTCAGCAGCAATGGGCCGAGGAGCGCGGCGCGATCGAGCAGGAGGTCGCTCGCGATCTCTCCAATCCCACCTACAAATTCATCACCCGTTTGAACGAAGACATGTTCTCCGGCACCGTCTATAGCCATGACGCGCTGGGAACGAAGGACTCTTTCGACGCGACCACCGGCGACATGCTCAAAGATTTCTATAAGCGCTGGTACGCTCCCAACAACGCGATCCTGGTCATCGCAGGAGATGTCGAACCGGCTGCCGTCCTCGCCCAAGTCAAAGAGTACTTCGGCAAAATCGAAAAAAAATCGCTGCCCGCGCGCCCGGAAATCGCTCTGCCGCCGGTAAAAGCGGAATCCTTCACACTCGATAGCAATCTGCCCTACCTGTTGGCGTTCGTTTCCTATCGCACGGCTGGAACCGACAGCCCCGATTTCGCAGCCGTCCAAATATTGAGCGATGTTCTGGCGAGCCAGCGGGGGAATCTCTACGCGCTCGTTCCCGCAGGCAAGGCGCTCGAGACGGGCTTCGGTCTCGTCGAAGCGTATCCGAAAGCGAGTGTGGCTTTCTCCGCTGCTGCCCTGCCCGCCGATGCCGACGCAAAACCGATAATCGCGGAGATGCGCAAGATCATGTCCGATTACGCCGCCAATGGCGTCTCGGCCGAACTCGTAGAAGCAGCTAAGCGAAAAGAAATCGCCGGCGCCGAATTTCGCCGCAACTCAATTCCGGCGCTCGCGGAAGCGTGGTCGGCAGCGCTCGCCGGAGAGGGACGAAATTCGCCCGACGATGACGTGGACGCGATGAAGAAAGTAACGCTCGAAGATGTAAATCGAGTCGCGAAAAAATATCTGGTCGATCAGGAATCGATCGCCGCGGAATTAAAACCCCAGCCCACAGGCGCCCCGGTATCTTCCCGCGGCTTTGGTGGCGGCGAGGAGTTGACCGCAGCTCCAACAAAGCCGGTTGAACTTCCCCCCTGGGCCGCTTCGAAACTTCTATCGCTCGAGAAGCCGCCCTCCGAGTCGCCCTCTTCCGACGTGACCTTGCCGAATGGCCTGCGCCTCATCGTCCGCACCGAAAAAATCACGCCGACGATAACCGTCGAAGGCGCCGTCCGCAACGATCCGCAAATGGAAGCGCAGCCCGGGAAAGACGGAGTCAGCGATGTCCTCGACGATCTATTTTCCTACGGCACGCAAAGTTTGGATCGCCTCGCGTTTCAAAAAGCGCTCGACGATATCGCCGCCGAAGAATCCGCCGGTTTCAGCTTCTCTCTCGAGGTTTTGAAGGGGGACTTTTCGCGAGGCGTTCAACTACTGGCCGACAATGAATTAAATCCCGCGCTCCCGGATGAAGCGTTCAAGGTCGTCCAATCGCAAACAGCGCAATACGTCGCCGGCAGGGTAAAGAGTCCCGGATATCAGACCAGCCGCGCCCTAAAAACGGCGCTCTATCCGGCGAACGATCCGTCGCTTCGCGACGCCACAGCGCAGACGGTCTCGTCACTCACCCTCGACGACGTCAAACAGTATTACGCTAAAGCTCTTCGTCCCGATCTCACCACGATTGTGGTGATCGGCGACATCTCGCCCGAGGAAGCCCGGACCGCCGTTGAGAAATGGTTCGGAGGATGGAAGACTTCCGGTGCCAAGCCCGAAGTTGACCTGCCGGGCATCCCCGCCAACAAGGCCTCCGCGGCAAACGTTCCCGATCCGAGCCAGCTTCAGGACACGGTAAATCTTTCGGAAACCGTCGGCATAACGCGATTCGATCCCGATTACTATCCGCTTCAAATGGGAAATCACGTCCTCGGCGGCGGATTCTACGCCACGCGCCTGTATCACGATTTGCGCCAGGAAACCGGCTACGTCTACAACGTTGACGTCGCCATGAACGCCGGTAAAACCAGAACGGTCTACACCGTCTCGTACGCCTGCGACTCGAAGAACGTCTCGAAGGCCAGAGAGCTGATTCAGCGCGATCTCATCGCCATGCAACACGAAAACGTGACCGACGCGGAACTCCAGCAAGCCAAAGCGCTACTACTGCGCCAAATCCCTCTCGCCGAATCAAGCGTAAACGGAGTAGCCGCCGGCTGGCTCGCCCGCGCCGAAATCGGCCTTCCGCTCGACGAACCTTCCAGGGGAGCAGCGATATACATTTCGATGACCGCCCCCCAAGTCAAAGCAGCCTTCGCCAAATGGATCCGCCCGGATGAATTCGTCCAAATCGTCCGCGGCCCTGCGCCGCAGTAGCCCAAGGTGATCTCATAAACTATGAAAATACGGGACATAAGTCTTGCGTCAACGCCCACCAATCTTACGCGCGACCGCCCCATCCTTGTGCTATCTTTAATAAAGAGGAAGCAGGTTGCATAGGCGAGAATTTCGACCGCAATTTGTCGGAAACGTCCTGCCCCTCTGCATTTTTCAAGGGGCGTTCCCGCCGCACACGACGTATCGGCAGCATCGAGTCGCGGTTTGCGCGGCGGCAACCTCCCGCATTCAATACGCAACTGAAATCATAGAGTCCAGGTGAATCATGGCGACCCTGACAGGAATAACGCTACCCGATTCTAGTAAACGAAAAAAAGAGGTTGTCGACCGCGCGGTAATTCGCTTCTGCGGCGATTCCGGCGACGGAATGCAGATCACCGGCAGCCAATTTACGAATACTGTCGCGCTCTACGGCAACGATCTTGCGACGTTTCCCGACTACCCCGCCGAAATCCGCGCCCCTGCCGGAACGCTTCCCGGCGTCAGCGGCTTCCAGCTTCAATTCTCTTCGGGCGACGTTTACACCCCGGGCGACGCGGTTGACGCGCTCATCGCCATGAATCCCGCCGCGCTGAAAATGAATCTGGCGGACCTGCGCAAGAACGGCATTCTCATCGTCAACAAGGACAGCTTTCTCGAAGGCGATCTTCGCAAAGCGCAAATCGTTTCGAATCCCCTCGAAGATCATTCTCTCGACGGCTATCGCGTCTTCGCGGTCGAACTCGAGCGCTTGACACGCGCGGCGCTCGCGGAAACTGGCCTCGACGCGAAAACGATGGACCGCTGCAAGAATTTCTTCGCCCTCGGCATGTGCTCCTGGCTCTACAACCGGCCGATGGACGCGACCTATCGCTGGCTCGACGACAAATTTAAGAACAAGCCGCTTCTCGCCGAAGGTAACAAACTCGCGATGAAGGCCGGCTACTCCTACTGCGAAGCTACCGAAGCGTTTCAGGTCAGCTACGAAATTCCGCCCGCAAAACTTTCGCCGGGCGTCTACCGCAATTTGAGCGGCAATCAGGCGCTCGCGCTCGGATTTGTGACCGCAGCGGAGAAAGCCGGCATCGGTTTGTTCCAAGGCTCGTACCCGATCACCCCGGCTTCAGACATTCTTCACGAACTTTCCATGTACAAAGATTTCGGCGTGATGACGTTTCAAGCCGAAGACGAAATCGCGGCCATCACGTCAGCCATCGGCGCGTCGTACGCTGGCAAGCTCGCAATCACCACAACCTCAGGCCCCGGCATGGCGCTGAAAACGGAAGCTCTCGGCCTCGCCGTGGCCGTGGAACTGCCGCTCGTCATCTGCGACATTCAGCGCGGCGGCCCGTCCANNAAGCCGATTTGCTGCAAGCGCTATACGGACGAAATTCTGAAGCGCCGATTCCCGTTCTCGCGGCCGCCACTCCCGGCGATTGCTTCTGGGTCGCGGTGGAAGCCTGCCGCATCGCGCTGAAATACATGGTGCCCGTCATCATTCTTTCGGACGGCTATCTCGNNCTGATTTCCCGGTGACCTTTGCCACCGATCCCGCCACCTACCAGCCGTACAAACGCAATCCAGAAACGCTCGCGCGGCAATGGGCGATTCCCGGCACGCTGGGACTCGAACACCGCCTCGGCGGCCTCGAAAAGCAGGACGGCTCAGGCAACATCAATTACGAACCGCTCAATCACGAGACGATGGTGCGCCTGCGCGCGGCGAAGGTTGAAGCCATCGTGCAGGATGTTCCCGACGCGGTTCCCGCCGGCGATCCCGATGGCGATTTGCTGAT
>PMAA01000010.1 GCA_003152355.1 Acidobacteriota bacterium
CCAGTAGGTCTCGTCGGCAGCTCAAGGACTGTTCTGACATCTCTCCGATCCCGCGCTATACTCGGATCACTCGACACTCTTGTCGACATCGGCGTTCCTGCCGAGAAGGAGGTGATCCAGTGAGGTACGGTTTACGTTGAAGTAGTAGAGGAGGCGCTTGTGAGCTTACCGAGCGCCTCTCTTCTTTCATCCCGCCTATCCGAATTCCTTGTGATTCGAGGAATCTATTCTGCGTCCTATCCCTTGCAAGTGCCTGATAAACGCGGCGGTCTCAATGGGTCGACGCTGTTGAGGGATCGAAGAGAGTGATAGCAATCTCCGGACGGGATTGTGGCAGGTCAGCTTCCGATTACGAAACGGGGTTCTGGGAAGTTGAGAAAGCGACAGACACGGCCACTTGGACGTATAACGCATTAATCGGAAACTGGGGCTCAATGTCCGGTTACCCGACTAATCGGGCACTAGACATCTGGTTGTTCCGTGGATACCATCCAATTAACTTGAGTCGTGGTCCTGAGGTAAGTGCTGGAATGAGTCGCCGCCATTCGTGGATTGCGCCAGTCGCGTGTGCCGCAATCGCAATTACTCTTCTTTTCTGGTTCTATCTCTCACGGTATCGCGCAGACCAGAGGGCTGTAACGTCCGCTCAGGATGAAGTTTATGAAGCGGTGGTCCGTGACATGGTTTCGCCAACAAACGGACAAGCCGAAATGCATCAATTGGTTTTTGACGATACCGTGCAAACCGGCCTCATGTCCGGAGCGATGCAAAAACCTGCGAAGAACGCGTTCGCAAGCAATTACGATTGTTGGAGAACAGCACGCCTCCTTTTAATTCTCTCGCGGACAAAATCTATCGCGTCCTTACTCGCGGTGGGGACGATGGCGGGTTACGAGCCGATACAGTTCAGGACTTCCTTACGAAGTTTTGCACTGAAGGCCCACTCTCTAGAACATTCCACACTGACTTTCCTCGGGTTTTCATTGACAGCGGTTCCGTCTTTTTCGACATCGTGCCTACGAACAGTAGTGGCGTGAAAGATTTCCGTCAGACTTTCTCGGAATCCAGCGGAGTCATTTCCCTCTCTCACGTCGGTTTCAGCTCTACTCTGCACGAAGCTCTCGTGTCCAGTTCGTTTGTTTGCGGGGGCCTCTGCGGCACGGGTCGCCTCTACATTCTCAAAAAGAAATGGGGCAGGTGGGAAGTTACCGGTATTTCGATAGTTTGGATATCGTAGTCCCTCGCAACTGTACGCGCCCAATAGCAAGTCACAAGCTTCGTGCCTGATAAACGCATTAATCGGAAACCGGCCCTCAATTTCCGGTTACCCGACTTACCGGGCACTAGCATACTTGGTGGAGCAACTGCGGCAGCGAGCGGCCAGTAAAAACTTGCCGATGACTTCTCTGGCCACAGAAGCGTAAGATTTTGGCGTTTCACTTCATAAGACAAGGAGCGTCTAATGGGCGGCTCAACGGCCCAGCAACAACCCCCCACCGTCACTTCTGTCCTCAACATGCTCTATGGCATTGTCGAGCAGGAAGTCGTTTCGGCTGCTGAAGCTATGCCCGAAGACAAGTATTCCTTCGCGCCTACCAATGGCGAGTTTAGAGGCGTACGCACCTTCGCTGAACAGGTGAAACACATCGGCTTCGCCAATCACCTTTATTTCGGCCCGCTCATGGGCGAGACTATCGACGCTAACTCCATCGAAGAAAATGCCAACGGCCCCGCAGCGCTGAAAGCCAAGGCCGAAATTGTCCAGTATCTTAAAGATTCCTTCGCGCTCGGCCATCGGGCCATTTCCGGGATCACCTCCGAAAACGAGGTCACGCCGCTGCCCAAGCCCGTATCCCCATTCCTCTCAACGCGTCTCGCAATCGCCATTATCGGCGCCTTCCATCCGAAGGATCACTACGGTCAGATGGTCGAGTACCTGCGGATGAACGGTATCGTCCCGCCCGCAAGCCGCCCGCGGCCACAACAACAACAGTCCTCGCAACCCAAACCTCAAAAATGAAGGCAGGTTTGCAGCGGCTGCCCACATGGTGAGAGGTTTCACTGTTCGATAGATCCTGGTAAACGCGGTAATCGGAAACTGGATCGCAATGTCCGATTACGCGACTTACCGGGACCTAGGAGTACAATCTCCCCAGTGAGGGCACCGTATTTGGCACCCAAACACTTGGTGCTCCTTCCCGGCCTTGATGGGACTGGAGAATTATTTGTCGATTTCATCGCAGCTCTTCCTGAATCATGGACCGCGACAACTGTTTCTTTTCCAACTGATGGATTTTTGCCGTACACGGATTTGCGTCCGTTCGTGGTTGCAGCGGCGTCTCAATTAGGGCAATTCGTGCTCGTAGCTGAATCGTTTTCCGCGCCGCTGGCTGTTTGGTACGCAGCAACTAATCCACCGAATCTAGCCGCTGTTGTCATCTGTGCCGGATTCGTTAGGAATCCGCTTCATCGCTGGTCGAGAGCAGTGAAGGCACTTGTGAAACCTTGGCTTTTTAAGCTGAAGCCACCTCGCACCATTGTTGAGTATTTTCTTCTCGGACGGCACGCACCCCTCGGCCTTCTCAAGAGGCTGCGCGATGCATTGCAAACGGTAAGTCCGGATGTGCTGAGTGGCCGGTTGGAGGAAGTCTTGGATTGTGACGCCCGCGATGACCTGCGCCGAACAAGCGTGCCGCTGATGTACTTGGAGGCGACCTATGACAGGTTGCTCTCCTCATCTTGCAAAGATGAATTTTCTCAACTCAGGCCAGATACTGTCTTAAGGTCAATTCCTGCGCCACATTTGCTATTGCAACGAGAGCCGCAGAAGGCCGCAACCATCATCATGGCTTTCATCAGAAGTTTGCCGTCAAGTCCTGATTAACGCGTTTACCGGAGAAGTGAAGTGCCACTTCAAATCTCCGATTACCCGACTTATCGGGACTTGGCTCGTCTTGCGAGCGCAGCCCTGAAGTTTCTAACGTGGAAGACCTCGTTGAAGATGCTTTTGCTTCCAGCTATATAACGGGTTGCGCGTCAGCGGCGAATCGGAGAGCCGAAGGACGCGGCGCGCCTGAGGCGACGAACTGGTTTTGTTGGAAGCCGGACTATAAAGCTCGGTTTCCAGCCGCCACCCATCGGGCGGCAGCATCCGCGCTATCGTCGGGCCGTGTATTGAAGGCAATCGCCGCGCCTGGAGCAGCCTTACGAACAGCGTTGATGACGACTTCTAATAATGCAAGATTGCGGGGCGGCACGCGCACGCCGCCTCCGATGACCACACAATCATAATTCGTCGAATGTAACTGACGCTCCACTTCCGGTCCGGCGGTTTCGTCCGGGTGGATGAAACCAACTTCGGACTCCCATCCGCGTTCTGTGAATTGCTTCAGCGCAACCGCTATGCCAGCGCGAACCTTCTCAGCGGTCATCCCGGGCGGCAATGCAGGGTCAGAATAATCCACAGTCTCGGGATCGAGGCCTAGCAGCAGAATCCGCGTCATAAACTCTCCCTTGTTCTGGCGTTAGCTTGGCGGCACCGTTGCAACCAGCTTCGCCGGAATTTGCGAAGCGATCATAACCAACATTTCCGGTTTAACAACCGTTGATCGGTCACATCATACAGATCGCGCTCGTGTTAGGTTTCCTCCCCGCATGGATCGAGGCACGCCTGGGCGAATTTCAAACAATTTTGCCACACAAACTAGATAGTTCCTTGTCTACTCGGGTCGAGGAGCCGACATTGTTATGCAATCAAGTGGAATTGGGTAATCCAAACGAAGTGTCACTTGCCGCAACGTTATTCCACTCTCGTGTTCCCCATTAATTCCATAAGACCAGCAAGCTAGCGATCAGCGCCACCGGCATGGCTATCGTGCCGATTTTGAAGAATTCCCACGCTGTGATCTCCACGTTTTCACGCCGTAGAGCGATGAGCCAGAGAATCGTCGCGAGTGAACCTGTCACCGAGAGGTTGGGTCCCAGATCGACTCCGATCAAGATCGCATACGCCACAACACTTATTCCCTGCGCGTGACGGATCGCGGCACCGCTCATAAGACCCACGGGCAGGTTATTCATCCCATTCGAGAGTAACGCTACCGTAAAAGCTGCCGTTCCTTTGGCTGCCCAGCTCGGCGTCTTCGCAAGCGCTCGCAGACCCGTGAGTCCCAAACGCAGCAGACCCGCGTTCTGCAATGCTTCTACGATGACAAAAAGTCCAGCCACCAATGGCAGCACGGACCAAGGCGCCCCCTTCGCGATTCTTACCGGAATGCTTCGGTCTCGCCAAGCCACGACAGCTATCGCCAAGACAGCTGCGCTGCAAGTGGGTATACCCAGCGAAAGCCCCAACGCCGAGGATGAAACGAGCCCCGCCGCCGCAATAGCCAATCCCACAAGAGCGAGTTTTCCATCCGTTGAAAGTAATACCCGCTTCTCATCGCCTCGCATTTCTCCACGGAGTTCCTTACGCGAAATCCATCGCAAGCACAGAAACGTGACCAGGATGGAAGCCGCAGAAGGAAGAAGGAAAATGCGCAGCCAAATCCCAAGCGGCGGCATGTGCCGGTCAAAAATGACAAGGTTGGCTGGATTAGAGATAGGAAAAACAAAACTCGCCGCATTCGCGATGAGCGCGCAAGCCAGCAAGTATGGTTTGGGATCAACTTTAGCCCTGCGGACGACAGCAAGGACGGCAGGAGTCAGAACGACTGCGGTCGCATCGTTAGAAAGAAACGCGGTGACGAGCGTACCGACAGAATAGATCAGGACAAATAAGCGCGCTGGCGAGTTTCTTGCGTGCTGGGCCGCCACGTCGGCTACCCAGTCGAAGACTCCCTCCTCTCGCGCCAATTCAGCGAGAATCATCATCCCCGTCAGGAAAAGATAGACATTCGTTCCTTTGTATACCGCACGGGCTGCCTGCGACGCTGAAATCAAGCGGACAAGGACTAAGATAATCGCCCCTCCACAGGCCCAATAGGCCTCCGCAATCCTCCCTGGACGCAAGAGCATGCACAGGATGCTGGCGAGAGAAATTATCCAGATCAGGATTGTCGAAACATGAGTAAGCACCATTTTGTATGATTCGCTCCTGGTTAGCCGTCGGTTTTAGAGAGCGTTTCAGGAACCGCGAACCAGAGCAATGCAAAAGCGAGCAAAGCGATTCCCGCTAAGCCCAGAAATGATGCTCGGTATCCTATGTGCTGAATCAACTGACCACCGATTGTCATGCTGAGGGCTGCGCCTATGCCGACCATGGTGGCAAGCGAGCCGGCGGCGACGTTGAAGCGGCCCGTACCCTGCGTCCTGTCTTTGATAACTAGTATTGAGACGATGCCAAATATGGCGTTCGCTACGCCATCGAGCGTCTGAATCGCGATTAGTGCTGCTACGTAATGAGTGAGAGTGTAGAGAACACCGCGTATTGGAAGGACACCGAAGCCGAGGAGCAAGAGCGGCTTTCGTCCCTTCGCCGCGGCCCGCTTTCCTATCCATGCGGCAGTGATCGCTATTACGAGCTGCGTCACGATGATGCATGCGGACATGAATGGGGCGGCGGCTTTCAGGTTGTCCTTCGATAGCATCTCGCCCAATTGCGGCAACATGGCGGCGTTGGCCAAGTGGAAGAGGAAGGCGGTGGCAAGGAAATAGAGAAGAATGCGATCCTTCAGGAGAGCCGAGAATGCTTCCGCCTTGCTGCGGCCTTCTTTCTGAATCGAACCGCGAGCGCGGGCGTAGTCAATTTGCTTGCCATCGACAAGGAGCAGAGAGAGGGCTGCAGGGATGGCGAGTATCGCGGCGACCACGAATATAGCACGGTAGCCGAATTTGTAGCTTACATAAGCGACGAGCAGCGCGGTGAAGACGTTGCCGGCAGAGTTGAATGCCTGATTCCTGCCAAACTGGCAAAGGCCGCGGCGCCGACAATTCCGAGCGTAATGGCGGCAACTGTTGGAGCTAGAAATGGCCCTGAGGCACCGATAAGGAATTGTGCGGAATACACTCTCAACGGGCTGAGACGCCCCATCAGCAGAAACGCTCCGGCAACCAATACGCCGAGGCTCGCCGCCAGCAATGCGCGCTTGCGATGAACAGCGTCGATCACCGCGCCCGCCGGAGTTTGCATCGCGACGGATACCAAGCCGCCGAAGGTCAGAGCGTAACCGACACGCCCAGGATTCCATCCGCTCGAAGCAAGGTAGGCCGCCAGGAATGGACCGAGGCCGGTTTGAACGTCGGCTAGGAAAAAGTTCAACCATTCGATTGACCGCAAACTCCGCTTTTTCCCGTTCGTCGCCTCGCTCACGACATTTCTCCTTGCGGACTCTCATACCTGATGCGCGAGTCTGTGTCTTCGGATTCATCAGCGTAACCACCAATCGATGCTTGGGCGAAAATCCTATCTATCGCTTCCGCGCGCCGTGACAGAGGCTACCATCTGACGGTCAAGTCCTGGTAAACGCATTAACCGGAAAAGTGAAGAGTTACTTCATATCTCCGATTACGCGACTAATCAGGATTTAACCCGCCTTTCCGAATTCCGCACCACCGATTCCTCGCGCCGCCTGCTTTCCTTCAGGACCGTAATCCACGCGATTCGTGCATCCGCCGTCTGAATCGGTCGATGCAACACCATCTAATCATTTGATCCGGCAATACTTCCATGGAGAACCGATCTGTTTGGCTGTACTCGGTCAAAACCTAGCCAGGATAGCGTTCCGGCTGATCTAATCTAGCGAGCGATTTTAGGTTTTGTTTTCAATGCAAGGCGGGTTCGAGCCGAGTGTTGCGTCGATCCATCAAGACCACCCGACTAATCGGGAGTTGGCGACGCACCGGCGGTTTGAAAGTGATATCCGGATTCCGGTCACCTTTCCAACTTACTATACCCAATTCGTCCCTATAATCGGTGCGTTCTGCTGTTCCAGGAGGCTCCGATGAAAACACTCTCCGACCCCCGTTTTCTTGTAATTTATTCCGCCGTCGTAACAATTGCTTTCGCCGTGACACTGCTTTGCGGTTTCGCAACTGCGCGCAAAGCAAATTTTGACATCCTTACTGTGCATCGGATCGATTTCGTCGAGCCGGATGGCACGCCGCGCCTGATCATTTCGAATCGCGAAAGCTTCCCCGGTGCCTACATGCGCAGAAAAGAATACCCTCGCCCAGACCGCCGCGACGCCGCCGGAATGCTTTTCGTCAACGACGAAGGTTCGGAAATGGGCGGCCTGATTTTCGGCGGTTTGAAGCAAAAAGACGGCACGATTCAGAATCACGGCCATTTGAGTTTCGATCAGTACGAGCAGGACCAGATTTTCGCCGTCGATTCCGGCCGCGAAGATCGAGAAAAATTCTCCGCGATTCGAATCGGCGAACGCGGCGACTACCCCATTCAGGAAGCGTACGACGCGAGCCTGCGCATTGACAAAATGCCCAAAGAACAGCAGGACGCGGAATGGAAAAAGTTCTACGCTACACATACCGGTGACGCGAATCGCATTTACTTGGGTCGCTCGCCGGATAAATCCGCGTCGCTGCGTATCAAGGATTCCGATGGCCGCGATCGCCTCGTCCTGCGCGTCAACGCCGACGGTGCTGCGGTTGTTCAATTTCTCGACGCAGATGGCAAAGTCGCCAACGAAATCACGGCCGCAAAGTAGCTGGGCACTTTCAGTGGTTCCGGAGCTTGGCCAAGTGGCACTTTGTCAGTTTCGACAAAGCCGCGTCCACCGGGACAAGTTAAGTTGTTACTTTAAATGTACGGTTAACCGACTAACTATCCAGGTGGACACCTGCGGAACTTCGAGGGGCAATTTCCGGTCGGAAGTGTGCTGAGCGGCGGCTTAAAGACTTCGCAGCCACAACGATGAATCAGGGTAATAATTCCGCGCGGCGTAGTTCCTAATTTCTACTGCTTTCCCGTGAGCTGCCGGATCAAATCCACCTCCGCCTGTCGATACGATGTTCCGTCGGGACGCAGCACCTCATGAAACCAAACCGGCGGCTGGTTGAGAACGTAGGGATGCTCCCAGGATTCCCACGGCAAATAGGTCTGCGTCTTGCCAGCGACGAATCCCCAATTGATCGCCCCGACGCGATCCCTCTTCGCGATCGGCAACACTGTGTCAAACGTGCTGCCCACGGAACGTGCCATGTATTCCGTGCAGATCACTGGCCGGCCGTACTTCTTCAGCCACATCACCTCGCGCTCGAAGTACTCCGGCCAGCTGTAATTATGAAAGCTAATAATGTCAGACTCGCGCAGTTGAATCTGCTGCAACTCACCGAGGTTTGCTCCGTCCGGCGAGGTGTCGACGGCCCACACTCCGCTGGTGAGAGGCTGCACGGGCGTCACCTCGCGCGCCCACTCGAACGCCTGCGGCAAAAGCGCCGTCACCCGAGCGGTCTTGTCTGCCAGTTCGTTTTTCGAATAGCTTCCGGCGTTATCGGCGCCGGGCTCGTTCCACAGGTCCCATGCAAGAATGCGGTCGTCTTTCGCGAAGGCCCCAACCACACCCTGAACGTACGCCTTCAGCCGCGGATATTGATTTGCATCCGCCAGTGCCGTCGCACCGGGACTCTGCACCCAGCCCGAGTTGTGAACCCCCGGAACCGGCGGATGCTGCAGGCCCAGATGAGGTAACGGATCCCAGCATGAATCGAAGAGCACAAATATTGGACGGATGTGACGCCGAGACGCGATAGTCAGGAACTGATCGATGCGCTTCTGGAAACCGTACGCATCCTGCAGCCAGAGCAGGTCGTGTAGAAACACCCGCATGGTGTTCATCCCCATCGCTTCGGCCCAGGTCAATTCGGTATCGATCTCTACGGGATCGAAGGTCGCCTCCTGCCACATCTCCAACTGGTTGATCGCTGACTTGGGGACGTAATTACTTCCAATCAACCATGGCTGTTTCGCGTACCAAGCGTTTGCCTTCAGTTCCGGCCAGCGTGCTGTTTGCGCCCAGACTGGACTCGCGCACAAGCCGACCACGATCAGAATTGGCGTGATGAAAACGGACTTGACTCTCTTCACTGGCTGAACTCCGTTTGCGTTTATACGCTAAGTTCAGGACTTATCGACGGTTCAACTATTTCGCGAGTGCCATCCTACGATAACAGTCGGAATATCACCTCTCTGACCTGCTGACACTGTCAAGAACTTTTCGAGCACACTATAGCTTGCACTCAACAAGAGCGCCATTTCGCTCTCGCGGAATAAGTGCCATATCAACCAAGGCTCGCTCGTAATCGTTTCAGGTCAGAAGCACCCAGAGAGGATTGTATCGCGTCGGGCAGGCAGCCAGTTTGTTTCTCTCCAGCTCGACATGGACGGTAAGTTCCAGAGCTTTCACCTCCGCGATCCTGACGGCTGGGATCTCCAGGGCACATGGGGCATCCATCGGGGTGAAGTCAAAATCAGGCCCGGCCTTATGACAAGAACATCTGCATCAAATGAGTGATGCGCAGCAATTCCAGCACGCCAGGTGTCATGTTGGCGAGTTCAAGGATGCATGGCCCTTGATTGATTGCGGACACCTTGAGGCCAACCAGCGCCCCGAGGCCCGCGCTGTCCAGATGTTTTACATCACCAAGATCGATGATGATGCGACCTCCAAGAGGAATAAGAGGCCTCACCCGTTCTTTTAGCTCACCCGCGGTGCCATAGACTAGCTCGCCACGACACTTGACTGTCGTCACTTGATTCCCGTTTTCATCTTTATCTTTCGACTTCTCAAGTTCACAGTGGAACGAACCATCTCGTGCCATAGCTCCGCCATCCCCTTTAGCGAGAGTGATGAGCGCCTGACGACTTAGACAACTCGCGACCTGCTGCCGGCCTCGTTGTTCTGTCATGTCGGGCAGTGAACGTTCTCGATCTTCGTCCGTTCTCCAAGCCATTTCCAAAATTCTATGCTATGAAACCTCGTTTTCCCATTGATTGTCGCAATCAGATGGGATGAGTTCTACATGGCGCACGGCGCCACAACGATGAATGAAAACGGGATCGGTCGGCAGTATGCTGTGCCGAGGCGTGTGGTCCAGAGGTCTTCGGCCTTACTGGTGCTTGAGAGCCCGCGGATGAGTTTGACCCGGGACGCGCTTTGGCACAACGGACTGTAGCCTCTTCGTGAGAGGAGAGCACGCGAGGGAGATTCACCCTATCGGCGCGTCCTGGATCACACGTCAATGGAGGTACATGGAGGTGTATTCATGGACGTGCTGCATGCGAGATGTTGCGGTTTGGATGTACATAAAAGCTCGATTTCTGCTTGCATTTTGCTGCGTGAAGCAGGACGAGTGCAGAAACACCAGCGTCGTTTTGGCGCAATGACCCAAGATCTGCGCGAGCTTGCCGAATGGCTACAGCAGTTCGGTGTGACGCAGGTAGCGATGGAATCCAGCGGAGTTTACTGGAAGCCCGTTTGGAACATTCTGGAAAGACAGTTCACGGTAGTTTTGGCAAATGCGCAGCACATCAAGAATGTGCCTGGTCGCAAGACCGACCAGAAGGATGCGGAATGGATTGCGCAGTTGCTGCAGTATGGTCTTCTGCGGCCCAGCTATGTGCCCTGCGAAATCATCCGCGATCTACGCGACCTGACAAGAATGCGGGCGAGTCTGTCCCAGGAAGCTTCGCGCATCAGTAGTCGAATTCAGAAGGTGCTAGAAGACGCAAACGTAAAACTGGCGAGCGTCGCGACCAACGTTCTGGGCAAGAGTGGACGGGCAATGCTGGAGGACATCATCTCCGGTGAAGATGATCCCGAGCACCTCGCCTCCCTCGCGCTGGGTCATCTGCGCGTGAAGATTCCGCAATTAAGACTTGCTCTAGAAGGAAAGATCCGTTCCCATCATCGCTTTCTGCTTCGGCGTTTACTGGATCAAATAGAGTTTCTGGAACACGAAATTGCATTGCTCGACGAGCGCCTGGAGGACATCGGCCGACAAAGACCGGAGCTATCGCAAGCGGTTGCTCGCTGGGACACGATACCGGGGATCGATCAAGTGGCAGCGTGGGCTCTCCTAGCCGAAATAGGTGACAACATGGCGCAGTTTCCAACCGCTGAGCATCTGGCCAGTTGGGCCGCGCTATGCCCCGGCAATCACGAGAGCGCCGGCAAGCGTTTGCGCGGTACAACTCGTCAAGGGAGTCCCTGGTTGTGCCGCATGGCTTGTCAATGCGCCTGGGCTGCCGC